>DAWS01000050.1 GCA_002506025.1 Euryarchaeota archaeon UBA111
ATTGCCGCCCCTCCTGTAAATCTGCTAGGGATATGTTAGAAAGGTAGTTTTCTACTCGGTCTAAATTGACTTGCGAAATTCTTTCGCCAGGTAGACGATCTTCCAAACATCGGTTAGCCAGTGAGATAAGTGTACGCACACCCTCAAGCGGGCTGCTATTTTCAACTACTTTATCGAGCAAGGCGTCACAATCTTCTATCCGCCCTTCCATTGTTGCTAACACAAATTCCATCTCGATTGAGTGCTTATCACCAAGATAGTTTAGATTCTCACGGATAATGTCCGGTTCAAGTCGATAAGCAGCAATTTTACATTCTAAATAAATCAATTCTTCAGAGTGTTCATTTTGCTCAATAGATGAATTTACGATCGCCGCAATTGCCGCTGAGTTGAATTGCTCTAAAGAATCAAGATTCTTCGACATATATTCAACAAAGCCTAACAAATTGCTGTTGGCAAGATGATAGAGGTAATTCTCAGCGGCATTAACTGAGGTCTTTGATCGCCAGTGATTGGCGAGGAATTCATGACCTGATTGTCGTTGTTCTTCAGTTAGTTGATTGCGCACGACATTTCTGATTAAGTGCTGAATCTGCAATAAATCTCCCCCCCACAGTAGTAAATTCTGCTCATCGAGAAATTTAGCCGCATCGGCAATTACTGAATGCTCTGCATCAACTAAACCTGGTTCCAATGCGAGATTGGTTATCTGGTCCTTTTGTTGCGGTGATAACGGTTTCAACACGACATTTTCAACATAATCAATGATGTCATTAGAGGACTCGGGAACATTGTACTCGGGCTGATATAACTTCAATGCTAGTGGGTGATTACCTAACGATGTGGCAATTTGCTCTCGCACTGACAACTCCATTTCTTGACCCAACATCATACAACAAGAGGCCATATCAAGCGCATCTAATTTGAAATTGAGCGCACCACTATAGGTCAAAGTTGATTCCCTGCTTACAAGAATCAGGCGGATATTTGATTCAAGGCACAAGGTTTCAACCAATGCTATCATACCTTTTTTGTGGCGCTTGTTAACTTGGTTGATGTCATCAATAACTAGAACGGTTTTTGACTGACTGACTGCCATAGTAAATGACTTGATGTCCAAAGGGATGATTTCATCACCAAACCATGATTTGATGATTGACTGATAATCGGAAAATGCACTGGCGTTGGCCCATCGAACAGTATACTCGCTGGCTAGTTCTTGACAAAGACTAACCACAAATGCCGACTTGCCTATACCTGGCATGCCTGTAACCATCAGCGAGTTATTCTGCAATAATTCCAGACATTTTTCCCGTTCATCAGACCTGCCAAATATGCTCTCTATAATCGGGGGGTTGCCAATAATTTCCTGTCTAGCAGGTGCTTTTTCAAAGCCTTCAGTGGTGTTTGCTAACCGCAATCTTCCTTCTGAAGTAATATGGTATACCTGCCTGCGTCTGCTTCCACCACCGATGACATGAGCCATTCGTTTGGTTAACAACCCAGATTCCTCGAGACCGCCCAAAGGCAGGTTGAGTGCTGAGCGAACAACACCCAATCCCTCAGCAATACCAGGCAAGGATATTTCTCTGGTTACATCCCACGCATTGACTATACTATCGGGATGCCTATCCAGCCAAGCCAATATCCTCAGTTGGGCCTTGGTAACCATCTTATCAGTCAGGGCGTAGTATTCTAGTTATCAATTGAATTGCCATATGTTCATTCATATTCGGATGGTTGGCCTTTTGAGGACTGACCTTGAGGGCGCAGCATGCCCGTCAGTTTAGCTTCGGTGAGCCTACCGAAGAAGCCGGGTGTTTATTTGTTTAAGAGCAAGCAAGGAAGGGTGCTTTATGTTGGCAAGGCAACTAAATTAAATGAACGAATTAGGTCATACTTTTCTAACAATCCAGACCGTGCGATGATTCCTGAACTGGTAGAACGTTCTGATGACATTGAATGCATTGTAACGGCATCTCCCCATGAGGCATTAATCCTCGAAAGACAACTTATCCGTGAACATAAACCACGTTACAATTCTATGCTCAAGGATGACAAATCATTTCCTTATTTGGCGTTGAGTTCAGACCCCTTACCGAGAATTCTTTACACCAGAAGACCCCCGAAAAGCGCCGAAATATGGGGGCCATTTCCTAATGCTGGGGCTGCTAAACAAGTGCTGAAATTACTACGCCGTGAATTTGGCCTGAGGGATGACAAGAACAACATCCCGTTTGGCTATGTTGATTCAGGTTCTGAGGACGATTATCGACAAAGAATAACCGCGGTGCGCCAAATCCTCAATGGCAATGCTGGTAAGCTAATCGAGGAACTTACTGTAAAAATGGACTCTCACTCAGAAAAGCTGGAATATGAATATGCGGCTAGGCATCGCGATTTAATCAAAGCAATACGAACGACAACTAGTCAACACATTGTATCAAGTAAGGTGTATCGCGATTGTGATACAATTGGTTTCGCGAGTGAAGGAGATTTAGCCGCAATCGTTGTTTTACACGCAGATGATGGCGTAGTTAAGGGACAGGAATCATGGCAAATGATTCATCGTGGCGACATAGGCGAAACAATCTCAATGTTTGTTGCTGACCACTATGCAAATCGCTGCCCGCCTAAATTATTGATAACACCAACTCCACTGTTCGATGGAGTAGAGGATTGGTTACAGACCCGTAGGGATTCTGCGGTCGAAGTGCGAAACCCATCGCGTGGTGACTTCGTTACTCTGATGCAATTAGCTGCTCAAAATGCTGAGATACAACTGATTAGATTTGTCAATAAGGCCAGCGGTTCGTTGGAAAAGCGAGCTGCAGATGATGGTGCGAAACTGCTCGAAATGCAACAACTAGATCACATCGTATGTTTCGACATGGCACAGATTCAAGGTGACAACCGAGTTGGTGCTAGTGTATGCTTCAAAGATGGCCGGCCATTCAAGGATGAGTATCGGAAATATACGGTCAAGGGTGAGCAATTGGATGATTTACGCATGATGCGTGAGGTTGTTGAGCGCTGGATGAAACGGCAAACTGAATGGCCTGATTTGCTATTATTAGATGGAGGTCAGACTCATCTTGACATGATTACAAAAATGATTGAAAACTCAGAATTTGCCAATAAATTCGCGGTTGCTGCGCTGGCAAAACGTGAAGAAACAATCTATCGCACTGGGAAAGAGCCGTTAGTCATAGATCGTCGAGGCAGGGTGCTGATTCACGCCAGAGATGAGGCGCATAGATTTGTCAACTCCTTCCACCGTCAGCAACGCAGCAAGAAAAAATTCGCTGACCCATTAGAGAATGTTGCCGGCCTTGGAGCCAAAAAGTTTCAAACCTTAATTCGCCACTTTGGCGGTCGGAAAGAGATTCTTCATGCCAGCGAAAAAGACATCAAAACTGTTCCAGGTATAGGACCCGCTCTGGCGAAAAGGATATTTGAAGCAATTAACAATTAGTCAAACCGCTCATCGCCTAAATCAATCATCGGCGGTGCTTTATCTGTAGAGTAGTCCTCAAATTGTTGTAGTTCACCGTGTAAGCCCTCACTCTTGAACCCACGCAAGTCCGCAAACTCACTATCACCAATAGCCACTTTTGTGCCAGTTTGAGCAGCAGCTTTTCTCGCTTTCTTTAACCGCTTCTTTCTTCTTCGACGACGAATAAACAGGGCCAATAGTGCTATGATAAATGTTGGATAAACCCAGAATTGTAACAATAGGTATAACCATGAAACTTTGATTCTGAAAGAGATTGTATCATCGTATTCACCAGCAGGGAAGTTGTAAGTTAGTTTCTGTCGACCACCCTCATTAGTTATGGTTAGCAAGCCCGCAGTATCCTC
>DAWS01000112.1:0-8661 GCA_002506025.1 Euryarchaeota archaeon UBA111
AAAAATCAAATCTGCGCCAATCCAGTCTTTGTCTACCATTTTGAGTTCATATGGTTTATGCCAGTATGCTGTTGAATAGAAGCAAGAATGCATCGGTCGTTGGGTTATGAATTGCCTTACCCCTTCAACATCTGAAAATCCCTTGTGCCTGATTGGAGGTGAATTGCCGAAAGGAATGAACATCCATTCGCGGAACCTTGTTCTGGGTGGCGACCAGAGAGGTGAATTTCGGTAATAGTTGGTGAACTGATGTGCGAATCTAGCCCAACCAGTTGAAAACATTTTGACACCATAAATCAATTAAGAGATTTATTCATTGGTCATCCAGAATCTTTGTTCAGCCTCAACGACAGTTGTTGCAGAATCTGCACCTGTCGCTTTGACATAACACTCCCAGCAGTAGTAATTGTTGTCAATCACCATTGCGGCTCCAAATGTCATACGAACTCCACAACTCTTGCATCGAGGGCCGATTTCACCGTTAGGTGCTTGAGCCAATTGAACATTATCGTGCGGCATTTTTCTCTCCACTTGATGCTGTAATCAATAGTTATTGAATTTGTCTAACAATCTACTTCTTGATATTCTTTTGACTTACACCAGTCGAGTAAATCAATAGCAACTTCACATGATTCAGCAATCTCTGGCATAGGGTGATTTACATAACTCTGTAAAATAGGTCTAACATCATAATTTCCAATTGCTCCAAGTGCTTCAGCGGCTTCATGCCTAACCATTACGTGCTCACTTTCGTCACCTAATACTTGAATCAGCGTAGGAATCGCAACTTCGTTCTGCATCTGTCCCAAAACATATGCAACCTCATGTCGTAGTAGTGCGCTTTTAGAGTTGAATCCGGAGCACAGAGCCATACACGCAGCGTCGGTTCCTTTGTTTCTCAGTGCGAATACATTTCTCATCCTTTGAAACATTGGAGTATTGTCATCGGTCAAGGACAATTCCCATTCATCCACCTCACCAGTGGTGAGTGGCGGTGCAGGGTCTACTGAACCGAATTGACTTACTTTGGGTTTTTCATTCATTCTAACGCCCCGATAAACCTCATAGCCTCGACATCGAATTCGGGTCTAATCAAGCCTATATTTTGCCCTTCTTGAATAAATTGCCGAATCGATTCTCTACCGTCTTCCCGATAGTCTATTGTTCGATCATTGACATACATTGTGACAAATTTCCTGTTTGTGTCATCATCAATACCTCGTCCCCATTTCTTGGCAAATTCTAAAGCTTCATCAGGGTTGTTGATGGCATATTCAATACTCATTTTGGTATACTTAGTGATATCTTGCATCATTTCCTCACCCAAATCTTTGCGGACTACGTTTCCACCCAATGGCATTGGGTAATTGTTGGTTTTGCTGTTCCACCATTTGCCGATATCTATCAGCACATCTAAATTGTAGTCGACGTAAGTTAATTGCCCCTCGTGAATTATCAAACCAGTCAGATATGTGCCGTCAAGGATTCTGGGGATTATTTCATCGAAGGGTACTACCTCGACATTGACATCACCCCATGCTAGTCTGAGGCCAAGGTAGGCACTGGTTTTGAGACCTGGGACAGCAATGACAGATTCTTTTGCTTGCTCAACAGTAACCCCGGACTTCCCAACAATCATTGGACCGTACCCCTCACCCATAGACGCGCCGCAGTTCATCAGACTGTAGTGCTCGGCGATATCAGGAAAGGCGTGAATTGAAACTGCAGAAACCTCGAGCTCTTGATTCATAGCACGATGATTAAGGGTCTCAATATCCTGTAGCTCATGAACAAAATGATAACCGGGTGTTGGAAATTTGTTATTTGTCATTGCGTGGAACATAAATGCATCATCAGGGTCTGGCGAATGACCAATTCTTACAATGTAATTTCCATCGTCATCTTGTTCCAGAGGGTTGGACATAATATCTCCAATAGAATGACCTTCAAGAACCATCCGTTTGAATTCACTGATTTCAAATTCAATTGAGGTTTTTTTCAGATTTATCGGGTATATGTTCAAGTAGTTCAGAATCCACGTAAATCCCGATTCATATGATGAGTAAGAGGCGGTCGACTCTTATCTTTATTGTTTTCACGATATTAATCGCACCAACGGCAAATGCATCTTCATCGGGCATGAACTTCATTGATACAACCATGTCAACTGCCACTGATGCCTACACCAATTCAGTTACGATTAGCCCTGACGGCACTCTAATTGCCAGCTCTTATGACACATTTGTCGAGCTACACAATGCAACTAGTCTCGAGATAATCCATAGATTTGATCTTGGTCGCGAAGTTTTTCATATCGACTTTTCTCCTGATGGCCAGTATTTGGGAGCAACCACATTGGCAATAGAATCAATTCCGGACTCTGTTAAGATAATCGACATTGCTGAAATGGAAATTAAATCTGAACAAGCCCGTGGTAACAACCGGCCCAGTAATATCGATTGGTCGCCCAACGGAGATATGATATTAGTGGCAAACATGAATAACGGTGCGTTGGTACTTAATTCAAGCCATTTGGGTGAAGTTATGGCCCTAAACGGCATGCATACATCCGATGTCACATGTGTTGGTTTTTCCGATAGCGGCAACTATATCATTACCGGAGACGAATTAGGTAAAGTTCAGCTATGGGATCAGGGTGGCGAACCAATAACTACTGATATCAATGTCAACGAAGAGATTACTGGTTGTGACTTTAGTAACTCAGATGCAAAATTTGCCGTTGCCACAACAAGCGGGAATATATTCTCATATGCTATATCCGGGCTGCCTCTGCAATCCATCGACTCGGGTGAAAACCACGGCATTATGTGGTCGACAAGTGAAGATATTTTGTATGTTTTAGAATCTGACTCAACCCCTGAATTAATCGCCCTGGATGGGTCAACATTCAATCAGTTACACTCAACCAAACTTGTGCACAAAGCATTGGACTTCACCATTGTCGAAAGCAACGGATTGTTAACTGATTTTTATGTTGCAACTGACGCAAACCATATCGCAATTTATGGAACCCCAACCTACCCAGATGGCTACGGTGCCATGGGTTCTGATTTAGATGGCGACAACATTCCAGATACGCTAGATTTAGATGATGATGGAGATTCTATTCAAGATGATTGGGATTTTAATTGCTTCAACTCTACGCTCTGCAGTAGAGATCCCGATTTGCAAACCATCAGAAAAATGGTAGTAAATGTTGCAGGCAACACAATAATTGTTGAGGACATTTACACTATGTCGCAATCAGACACCTATACATTCAGAAATTTGTCTAGGCGCAGCATCATATCGGACCAAAGAATAAGTTATGAAGAGACAAATATGGTGGAAAATGCGTTTTGTAATAATATGGACAAGAATGATTATATCCAAAAATTGCGGAACAGCCTAGAGTTGTCAGTTGGTCAAATTAACAATGGAACTATGCAATGCGAAATATTGTCCGGCTTGTCCTTTACCAAGACATTTGACAAGGAACAAATAAAGTTCAGCTTCAAAACTGTATTTGATGTTGCTCCAAACATAAGTCTGCCAGTGACTTTGTTCCTCATCGAGCAAATATCTGTAAGTGATTCCTCTATTACTCATTTAGTAGAAAGTCACCCAATACTGTTAAATCACCTGACCATTGAAGGTGAAATACTTACCACGTTATGGTGGAATGAACAAGATTCACAAACTCCCGAACTCAACTTCACAGCTGTAGTAACTGAGGAATCACAAATAAATTCCTTGGTAGAATCAATTGTTGAAAATTTGTTTATCATTATTGTTGTATCTCTAAGCCTTGTCACAATTGTATGGATTTTAATCAGAAGAAGGAATCTAAACTCATTGATTTTAGACGATACAGAATTTGATGATGTTGACAACGATGAAGAAAACTTCTATGCCGATGATTCACTTGATACAATTGAATTTGATGCAAACGAATACAGTAAGCCAAAACCTATTGTGGATTCGGATTATGTAAGCAAGCAGGTAGAAGATTCACCGATACTTACAGAAAATATCCCAAGTGAGGAGAGACCAACAGATCGTAGAGCATTTACTCTTGATGATGATGCTGAAATGGTTGATAAACAAGGTGTCAAGCGGCGCAGTGGCAGAATTAATAGGAATGCCCAAGGCCCAATAATGAGCACTAAGAGGAAACGCTTAGACGGAAAATTAGACATCCCTGGTGAAAAAATAATATCTGGCAAGAAGCCAATTACCAAAGCTTCGAAAAGACCTCAATCAGTTAAGAAAGTTCGCAGGGTTAGAAGCGTGAAAAAAGATGATTAAAGTCTGACAAATTCAGCACCCTGAGTTAGACCACAAGCGTTTTTCAAAAACCTATTCAGTCCATTTATGTGTTCATCGTCAAGACGGTTAAATACCTCACCAAAATATTGGTCTAATCTAGCGACTGACAAACCAGAATTGCTTGCTGACAGTTCGACTATCAAGTCTCTTCTGCTTTCATTATTCTCAAACTCCACTAGTTGTTCAAGCAAGGAATCGTATGCTTTTCTTATGCTGCTTAATGGTGTGTCTCTGCGAGCAGCAAATACACCGAAAACCATAGGGCATCCAGAAATGTTTTGCCATTCTAATCCTAAATCCAAGACTACTTTGCTGGGGTGTTTTTTTGATGCATCTAACGCTCTATCGCCGATTATCAAAGCACCATCTGATACAGATAACATGGAGTCGATGTCTGGGCCCATTACGGTTAGTTTGGGTTCGAGTCCCTTCTGCTTTAGTATATATTTTAGCAGTGCGACTGATGAAGATGAGTCTGATGGAAGTGATATTGAATCCATAGCTTCGATCGGCATTGAGCCAAACAGTAGCACACTACCAACTTCGCCTTTAGAACATATTCCTAAATCTGGCAATAATACCAATTCGCTTGAGTTTTTCGCATAATCTGCAGCAGGGATCGGTGCAATTACGCAATCACGGCGTAGGAGGTGGCCAGTAAGCCAAGAGGGTGGTGCTGAAAGAACATTCCAGTCATCACCAAGTTGCAAGAATAGAGGATCGCAATTCATAAATGCAACACGTCCGATAGTATCTTTCCATGAAGAAAACCGATTATTATCAAGTGCTGGAATATTTACTACCATAATTTACCCTCACGCAATGACGTTTAGTCTTCTTGGACGTTTTGGTGGCTCGACGTTAACTGTGGTGAAAGTTGTATAGGTAGTGTTTCGCTTAATTGGAATGAAACCAGCATCTTCAACTAACTTGGCCATTTGATAGATATCATAATTTAGGCTTGAATCAGCACCTGCAAGGTGCATTATTGATTCCTGCCTGACTGTCCCATCAATATCATCGGCTCCAAAGTTCAAAGCAAGTTCAGCTACCTCGTCGCCTATATTCATTCTGTATGCCTTGATGTGAGGTATGCTATCGAGCATCAAGCGGGACACGGCAATTGTCCGGAGCACTTCATTAGAAGTTGCTAGTTGAGCCTCTGGTAATCTCGTAGAGTCTGGTAGGAAAGGGTATGGGACAAAACACTGGAATAGATTATATTCATCTGCGAGTTTCCTCAACTTATCCATGTGTACAACCCGATCATGGACACTTTCTATGGTTCCAAATAACATAGTGCAATTTGATGGTATTCCTAGCGAGTGAGCAAGGCGATGGATTTCTAGATATTCATCAGAACTTTCTTTTCCGTTACATATTACCTGTCTTACATCATCGTTGAGTATTTCCGCTCCCCCACCAGGAAGGGAATCTAATCCTGCGGATTTCAGTCGCTGCAAAGTTTCCTTGAAGCTAATATCGCTTTGTTGGGATAGATGTTTTATTTCAACTGCGGTTAGTGCTTTAATGGCTATATCTGGGAACTGTTGTTTTGCTGCACGGATTAGAGTTTCATAGTGCTCAACATCCCAATCAGGATGTAAGCCACCAACTGAGTGAACCTCATCAACAAGATTTTCGTATTTGGCCATTTCCTCAAGGTATGCATCTACTGATAAGTCGTAAGCATCAGATTGCTTTTTACTGCGCCTAAAGGCGCAAAATTTGCATGCTAATACACAAATATTGGTTTGGTTAATGTGGACATTTGAATTAAAGAATACATGGTCTCCATATCTTGACACCTTGGCCATGTTTGCTAGTTGCCCAACCTCATAGAGGTTTGGATGCTCGAATAATCTAACACCGTCTTCAACACTTAGGCGAATACCATTAGTTAGTTTCATGACGATATCTGTGAGATTTTCACTCCATTGTTTTGTTTCCACTAATTGACCGAAATTTTGGACCCAATCTGCGTCGCAACCGGCAGATGAAGGGGTCGAAATCCAACCGGGCATATTGTATGGACCCTGCCGTCCTTCAAATATATATGTAGAAAATCTACCGAGTGTTACCAATTGCGAATATTTTTGAGTTGACAATAAATTTCCTGAACTCTTCAATAACCACAACAAGAACTGCGACGAAAATAATTATCATCCAATCATTGAGGGATAATACCTTAGTGGACAATAACCCTCCGATTTCAAAACTCGTAAATGGTATGGTCACATTGGCTAACTGGACAAAGAAAAGTAGCAGACAAAACGATGCTATAAAGGCAATATTGATTGCTTTGTTTGAAAATACACCTAATGAAAATATACTTTCTTCTTGCGACCGGCAATTCATAACATTGAATAATTGAAACATTATAAATACTGAAAGAGTCATTGTCTGTGCATGGATAAATCGTTCATCAGCATAATTTTCCCACTCTGCTAGTGCAACAGGGTCACCTGACTCACATGCAGCTTGATCAAATGGTAAATTACTCCCATCTGACAAAGGCAAGCCATTGCACGACTCAAGACCACCACCGGCAAGGAAGAATACCAACAGAGTTCCAGCAACCATTACAGCTCCAAGATAAAAAATAAGCCAAATATCGTTCTTATTCGGTAGACCTTCGTCAACGGGTCGCGGTGGCCTATTCATGACGTTACCATGCTTTTTCTCAACACCAAGAGCAACCGCTGGCGGTCCGTCCATTAGAATATTAATTACTAAGATTTGAGTGGCCGTTAGCGGTAAATTCCACCCAAAGATAAGTGTTGATATTACAATTAGCGACACTGCTGCAACATTCGTTGACACTTGATAACGGACAAAATTGCGTATATTCTGGTAAATCTTACGACCCTCCTCCACAGCATTAACAATATTTGCAAAATTATCATCTTGTAATACCATGTCAGCTGCGTCTTTGGCTACATCAGTACCAGAAATACCCATTGCTATACCAATGTTGGCTCTGGAAAGAGCCGGAGCATCGTTGACCCCATCTCCCGTCATTGCTACTATTTCGCCTTGGTTCTGCAATGAACTGACTATACGCATCTTTTGATCTGGTGTAACTCTTGAAAAGATTGTTGAGTTTGTTGCAGCCTCGTTCATTTCAGCTTCATTGAATTTGATTATCGAACTACCGTTAACCGCCGGTATGCCACCATCTGTAATACCCAATTCTTTACCAATTGCAGTAGCAGTAAATTGCTGGTCTCCAGTAATCATCTTGACTTTAATTCCAGCATTTTGACATATCTCTATGGCTTCTTTTACCTCTGGACGTGGAGGGTCCATAATACCGATTAACCCAAGGAAAATAAATCCAGACTCGATTTTTTCCATATCGTAGATATCCTCGTCATCATCCAGTCTCCTGGCACAAAGTGCTAATACTCTCATGGCCTTACCAGCCATATCTTTGTTTGCTTCAGCCGCTTTGTCGAAGTCTTGTGGTTCAATTGGAACTATCTCGTCCCCTGATACCTTCCATTCAACTAAATCGATATATCCACCAGCGCCACCTTTGGAGAATATCCACCGTTCACCCTCATACTCATGGATTACTGACATGCGCTTCCGTTTAGTATCAAAAAAGAATTCATGAAGTCTGCTGTGACGTTGAGCAAACTTGTGGACATCACCATTGATTTTCCATCCAGCAACGGCGCATGCGGAATCGGTCGGGTCACCAAGTGCAACCCATTGACCTTCTGACTTGCTAATCTGAGAATTATGACAGAGGCTTAAACATGCAGCTGCTAGTCTAAAACCTAAATCATTTTGATGCTTTGAGAAATCATCATCACCTAACGGTTTGCCCTCGAATAGAATTTCACCCTTGGGCTTGAAACCTTCTCCAGTAATTTGAAACGTTCCTTCTGTTGTTGAAATTTGCCTCGCTGTCATTTGATTTTTAGTGAGTGTTCCAGTTTTGTCAGAACATATAACAGTAGTTGAGCCCAACGTTTCGACAGCCTTCATTCGTCGTATGATTGCTTTGTGTTTTGCCATATTACGCATCCCTAATGCCAAGGTTATTACCAAGATAATCGGTAATCCCTCAGGGACAATAGCGACAAAAATCGCAATTGCGATAATGAACTGGTCAATTGCCGCTTCCCAAATGTCGACTTTTGGATTACCGTAAGCGATAATCATCTCAATCGATACTAACAAAACGGCAACAATCAGAGCGATAAAGCCGAGAAACTTTCCTAATGATTCTAATTTTAGTTCCAATGGAGTCTTTGGAGTATCTGAACTTGCGATGTCGCTAGCAATCTTCCCTAACTGAGTTTTCATACCTGTTGAGACTAC
>DAWS01000112.1:9087-12996 GCA_002506025.1 Euryarchaeota archaeon UBA111
TCTGTAAACTTCTCGACCGTAAGTGACTCGCCAGTTAGAGCCGACTCATCGATTTTACATTGAAAAGATTCTAAAATTCTTATATCTGCAGGAACATTGAGTCCTTCGTATAAGTTAACAATATCACCCGGAACCAAATCGATTGTAGCTATTTCAATATCTAAATTGTTTCTAACAACAACACATTGAGACACAGACATTTGTTTCAATGACTCCATCGCTTGCTCTGCCTGACCTTCTTGCCAATAACCAAAGTATGCATTTGCTGTTAGCACCATAAAGATGAAAATCGCATCCCCAGGCTCATCAGGGTGGATTAAAAGGGCCACTATCGCGGCACCTATTAGCAAATAGTTTAGCGGATCGTTATACTGTGATAAGAAACGCTTCCAACCCGGTGTTCGCTCGGGTTCGGCCAATTTATTTTCACCGAATTTTGCTCTCCTTAATTCGACTTCACTATTGGATAATCCAGACCTAGAGACATCTAAATCAACCATCACCTCGACCGGAGATAATTTATGCCAATTATCGTTCATGAACATCGACCGTTCCTTAAACCACGAGTAATACACTTATGATATTGGTGGTGGCATTCCCATTCATATTCCGATGTTTTCAACAATCAGTAATCTTTAGCCCTGCCATGGCAGAGCACGGCTCCCCTTACATTCCAGCATCAGAGTCGCCGTTGGAATTGACCGTGAGAGTAATTCTGGTCGGAATCCTTCTTGGTATTCTTATGACTGCGGCAAATGCTTACTTAGGATTATATGCCGGTATGACGGTTTCAGCAAGTATACCTGCTGCTGTTATGTCAATGATTATTTTGCGAAGTTTGTTCAAGGATGTTAGTATACTCGAAAATAACGCGGTTCAAACTATGGCTAGTGCTGGTGAATCACTCGCTGCTGGTGTGATTTTTACAGTTCCTGCCTTGTTAGTTATTCCAAATCTTTGGGATGATATCAAGTTAGTTGAGACAACAATAATTGCTCTACTTGGGGGCTTGATGGGCACTATGTTCACTATTGCTCTAAGACGATTATTCATCGTTGAAGAGGCACTGCCATATCCTGAGGGTGTAGCCTGCAGAGAGGTTCTTGTTGCTGGAGAAGAGGGTGGCGAGGGATCTCAAGCTATCCTGTATGCTCTTGGCATAGGGGCCATATATGGCTTGATGGTAAAGGGATTCCAAGCTACACACCATACTGTTGAAGGAGTTGTTGATTTCCTCGGCACCAAAATTTACGGCGGTATTGACCTCTCTGTTGCATTGTTGTCTGTTGGGTTTATTGTGGGCATCAGAATTGCGTCATTTATTTTCTTGGGCGGAATGCTCGGCTTCATGGTCTTAGTCCCAATGTATGGATTAATGAACGGATGGGGTCCAGGCGATTCAAGTGTCGAGCAGTTCAAAGGAATCTGGGCAACACAAATCAGGTATGCTGGCGTAGGCGCAATGGTAGTAGGAGGGTTGTACACTCTATGGTCGATGCGAAAAAGTATCATTACCGGCATCTCCAAAGCCCTCAAAACCTCTACAGCAGATGATGAAAATCTACTAAGGACAGAAATCGATTTACCGATGCGATTTGTCTTCATCTTTTGCTCAATAATCGTTGGAATGACTCTGTTGTTTTATTGGTGGAAAACCGGTTCGCTGATATTATCAATTGCAGGAGCTGCTTTCTTGGCGGTTACTGCGTTCTTCTTTGCCGCAGTTGCAGGTTACATCGCCGGTGTAGTTGGTTCGTCAAATTCTCCGGTTTCAGGAATGACAATTGCTACCCTCTTGTTCACTGTGGCTTTAGTTTGGATCATTGGCGACTTAATGCTTGGTCTCTCAACACCAACACTTATGTTGGCAACTATGCTTATTGCATCAATAGTAGCATCATCTGCTGCAATTGCCGGAGATGTCATGCAGGATTTGAAAACTGGCCATATGGTTGGGGCTACACCTAGGCTACAACAGACTGCAGAGATAATAGGCGTTATCACCGGAGCATTGGTAATTGGTCCCACGCTGAAACTGCTTCACAATGCGTTTGGCATAACCAAAACTGCTTGTCTCAGGGAAGCAGCCGAGACAGGCAGGTCATGTGATAATGCCCTACTAGCGCCACAAGCTGAGCTGATTGGTGATATCGTTAGAGGTTCGTTTGTTGGTGACGTGAACATGCAAATGATAATATTGGGAGTTGTAATTGCTGTCGTGCTAATTTGGCTAAAAATGCCAGTCATGAGTGTTGCAATCGGGATATATCTGCCACTTGGATTATCTGTTCCGATTATGCTTGGAGGAGTTCTCTCTTATTTTGCCTTTAGAAGCGCTCATATCAGAGTGGATGGAGAATTACGGGATGAACCATCCGAATGGGCAGTCGCTGCTGCCAAAGAGGTTGAAAATAGAGGTGTATTGATTGGCGCAGGATTTATTGCCGGTGAATCGATTCTAGGAGTGCTTGTAGCACTATTGATTGTCCTTGAAATTGACTTAACTGCGTTATTTTCCACTGGGGTCTTGAGCAACTTCCTGTCACTGATATTTTTCGGTTGGTTCGTGCTTGTGTTCTTATGGCTAGCAACTAGAACTCTGCCAAATAACGGCAATCTTCTACGGGATTTCGGATTAATATTTTCTGACCTCGTAGGCAAAATAAGATCGATGTTTAGGCTGGCAAAATAATTGCCTAAAATCGAACAAAAGCATCAAAGGTTGTCTTTGCCGACATCCGCTCGGTCGTAATATGTCTAAGTCAATTCCGGAACTTGAAGAACTTGCAAGAAAATGCCGCGTTGAAATTGTCAAAATGGTCCACCGTGCACAGGCCGGTCACCCCGGTGGGTCGCTATCAGAAATCGATTTGTTAGCTGCACTATATGCAAACTACTTGAGAGCAAAGCCGAGTAAGCCGGACTGGGAAGACCGAGACAGATTTATTCTTTCGAAAGGTCATGCATCACCAGGAATGTATGCTATACTTGCAGAAATGAATTTCATCACCAAACAAGATCTTGAGTCTTACCGGGTTTTAGGAGGTGTCTGCCAAGGACACGTCGATATGAAGTGGTGCCCTGGCGTGGACTTCTCTGCTGGTTCACTCGGCATGGGACTTTCATTCGGCATGGGCTGTGCAATAGCAGGCAGACTATCAAATAGCGAACGCAATGTGTTCGTTATGTTAGGTGACGGAGAGATACAAGAGGGGAGTGTATGGGAAGCAGCTATGGCAGCAAAACATCATGAACTCGGTAATTTAAAGGTAATTCTAGACTGCAACAGAATACAAAATGATGATTTTTGCGACACTCAAATGAGAATGTTTGATATCCCGGCTAAATGGCAGTCTTTTGGTTGGGACGTCAAAGAAATAGATGGTCACAATATGGAAGAGATTGTTGCAGGTTTGGATTTCTTAGTAGGTAATGATGGCAATCCCGCTATATTAATCGCTCATACCGTCAAAGGAAAAGGCGTATCTTACATGGAGGATAATCCGGCATTTCACGGTGCGGCGCCCAATGATGAGCAGTTTGACATCGCCATGGTAGAATTAGGGGAGGTGCACTCATGACGAGAATGGCTGCAACTAGGGATGGATATGGTCAAGCTCTACTCGACATGGCAACTAATGAGAAAGTTGTCGTTTTGGAAGCTGATTTAGGCAAGTCGACAAAATCTCTGCACTTCAGAAAAGCACACCCTGAGAGAACTGTCTCATGCGGTATAGGCGAACAAAACATGCTGCTGACAGCGGCTGGGCTCGCAGCCTCTGGTTATATTCCATTCGCCAGTACATTTGCTATTTTTACCGAGCGTGCATTTGAGCAAATGCGCAATGGCATTGCTCGCCCAAATCTGGCAGTTCACCTCTGTGGCAGTCATGGTGGGACTCACACCGG
>DAWS01000010.1:0-1196 GCA_002506025.1 Euryarchaeota archaeon UBA111
CTAATTTGCTCACGTAGCGGTTTCCATTGACCGAAGAATAGATCAAACTCATATTGGGGAATGTCGTCGATAATTCTAAAATCATACTCTAGTGAAATCTGCCCGGCTGGCAATTGCGGCAACCACAATCGATTATGCCATGCTCGTCTAAATTCAAGCGTAATTCCTTCCTCTTCAAGCAAGGTTTCGTTTAACGATGATAATTCAACATCGAATATGACTCCGTCTTCTAAGTAATCAACTAATTTTTCTGCCTCCGTTATATTCGAACGCGTGAGAATATCGAGGGCTTTTTCCCGTTCTAGCTCATCTATCCGGTAGTCAGCAAGGATTGTATCGGTATCAAGAATATCTGATTGAGTGAGTACGGGTAAGCGAGATAGATTGAATTTCAGGGTTGTTGCTTCGTTAACGTTCATTGCTACTCCGTGCGCCCATTCGGGCTCAGTCGCAACATTACTGCCCTTGCGCATGTCAACAGTCAGATTGAATGCCTCACCAGTAAGCAAATCGAGACCGAGTGAGAAGTCCTCATCCTCTCCGTCTGTGCCAACTAAATCTTTGGTAAAATCATAGATTAGGTCATTGACAGAGCTACCAAAATCCACTAGGTCTCCAAGGAAAAAGGACAGTGATTCAATGCCTTCGCCCTCATCGAAACTAGGGAGTTCAAGCCCTGATGAATCTACCGTTGAAGGGAATGCTACAGAGATGTTAGAAGGTAGGGGTTGTAGGATTGCCCGGCCATTCATGCCTAAAAATTCATCATCATATGTTGACTCATCTTCAAACATTATGTAGAATGGTGAAGACTGGCTTCTGACCATCTCAATTTGTGAGTTACCTTCTGGACCAACTGCGTCTGGAACTTGTGGCGAAAATCTGGTAATGCTGATAATGTCAGAAATCTTCAGACTCATGCTTGCCTCTGCGGTGTCTTGGTCTATCCAGAATCTGAAGTGATCACCATCCATTGTTTTCGGTTCTGTTGCATTAGTTAGTTGGATGATAATTGATTCAATTGGTTGATTGCCGGTGTATCCTAGGGTATCACCGAGGGTTAGTGAGAAATCTGACGGCAACCCGTTTAGTTGAATTGAATTTTGTTGAGCAGGACTCTTACCGCCGTAAGTAATCGATTGGATAGGTTCACTGGCTTGATAGGTGAGGGCGCTTGAGGTTTGTATTATTTTCAA
>DAWS01000010.1:1583-2709 GCA_002506025.1 Euryarchaeota archaeon UBA111
TATGCTTGATGTGACCAACTAAGATTGATTCACCAGTTGATCCAGTAATTTCAATATCCCTGACGTCAGTTATTGGGTCAAAAGTTTGGACTACATCGGAAATACCTGAGACACGTAAACTGATTGCCACGGGGACTAACGGCTTGATTGGTGCACCACTACGACCAATCACTTGTTCAATATTGACATCTTCAGCCAATAAAATGTGATCTTGATTAGGAATTAATGGATTATCACTGCTGGAAAATGACAACTCGACCACCCCAATCTGCATGGATTCTCTCGGGTCACCAGCCAGATTTCCAGTGATTTGGTCAAAACAGTGTATCTCTAGTGTGCCACCATCTGAGCCCGTTGTGCTGATTATCGAATCAGGCAGTGAATTAACAATATCGCCGATATCCAAAACAACTTGAACAACGGTTAGTAATGCGTTATCAAAAATCTGAGCGATACTATTTAGATTTGGATTATCATAATTTACGCGGTCTACACCGGTTGGAGAAACAAGGAAACTACCCTCGATTAAAATCGCATTAGGAACATCCTCGATTACCACCTCAAGGGATGATCTATCGGTGGCGACTCCACCTCGCTCAAAGGTAGATTTGTATTCCAAACGATCAATTGATTCTGTTCCAATAACCGCAATAAGGGTATTTGGGGCGTCCGTTGGATTTACGGGCAATGTTGGGTCATTGACATTGGGAGAAGTATCACCTGAGAAGTTCTTAATCGCAATTATCAGAGAAAGCCTATCGGGAACTTCACCGGGCAAATTAGCAGAATTTGGCGCCTCGCCTATCATGGTGAAAATTGAATTTATCTCTTCTGATGGCATACTACCTGAAGGCAGCCCGTGAATCCAAGCACGAGCATCTGTGACATTGCCAAACTCGGATTCTCCATCTTGCACGTTGGCTCTGTTCTCATAGTAATGCAAGTATACATCAGAGCCTTTGTCGGAGTAAATCTCAACTGAATCAAAGGAGTTTTCACCAAGGTTGTCGTTTCTGATAGTGATATCAACTTCTTCAGGTAATTTGGTATCACCCATCTCGGGATGAAATCCAGCGTCCAAGTAACTCATCTCCAGGACAGGTGCGGATGAACCTCCGCCATCGCC
>DAWS01000010.1:3095-3253 GCA_002506025.1 Euryarchaeota archaeon UBA111
GGAGCCTCATTGTCTGCAACTGGATCGTAATATGATTCGTCATCACAATCGGTTTGAACATCTGTGCCCGGAGCGTTGGGGTTTCTTACCTGGACTGAGTAAGGAGCTGTTATCGAGGATAGGGAAAACTCACTTGAGTTGATATTGCCAATCAGTAA
>DAWS01000010.1:3668-5049 GCA_002506025.1 Euryarchaeota archaeon UBA111
GGTTGAGTAAACCGAGTATCGATTACTATAGCGTATGATTCTGAATCATCTAGGGTGATATCGAAGGCTAGTCCTTTCATCAAGCTGATTTCTAAGTGTTGTAGTGAATCCCACAACGGATCTGACTGGTCAAGTGCAGTTACTTTCCATTGGAATGTTGGATTAATCCATAATTTCTCGATGATTGGTATGATACCGCCGGAGGTTTCTACACCCCAACCATCACCTTGGTTGATTATTCCCTCTATGGTCAACGCAACGGATAAGTCATCCTCTCCATCACCGTCAATATCGATGTAGTTTGCAAACAGAACCAACTGCCCATCAACAAATAATTCGCCGGTGAACGTACCTTGAGCCCAGGCTTCATACGATGGCCCGTTATCTCGGGAAGTGAAGTTAACATATACTGCGTAGGTGTTTATGCCGATTGCCAAAATATTATCCAAACCTAAGTTATTAACTGAGAACAATGTTTCAAACAGATTGTTTGGGAAACCATCCGGTTGTGTCGAAGCATCCATTAAGAATTCATACGGTCGAGGATGCTCTGGGTCAAAACTTGCTGAATCTCGCATCGTTATCCCATCTAAAAATGAGTTGGATACTGCTAGTGGGTCGGTCCCCGTAATCCCTCGGGCATTGGCATCTACCTGTGATAGCGCCCCTTGGGCGGCGTTTAGCGCAACATCGGGCTCACCTCCTTGGGTGCGTTCTTGTAGGGTTTCCATCAGAGCATCGATAACATCAAAGTCGTCCCGAGAAATTGAACTATCTGCGGTTACTGGGTATGATATTGAGACCAGCATCAACAAAATCAGAAATATCGCTGATTTTCTTGGGTCGCCGGACTGGGGCAAACCTGGTCTTACTAACCGCAGCGCACCTCCATCCATACCAAATGGTCATCTTCAAACTACGATAAACTATCGCCTCAAAGTGCGCACAATCAGTCAAACATCTTTCGCTTTATGCGAAGCGTAATATGAAATCTTCGCCACATGTAGGACAAGCGACAACTGCTTCGTCAGCGTCTGGAATAGCAATGTTAAATTTTGTTGGACAGTGAGGACACGCAACCTGTTGTATCATTGAATTGTCCTCCTGCTCTACGGCTGACTCATTTTCTGAAGAATCAGGTTCAGGCTCTTGATTTAGTGGTTCAATTTCTGATTTAACTTGATGCGGTAATGCTACACCGCCGCTGACCACTTTGGTGACTTTGTCAACAACACCCTCTTGTGTATTGGTTTCGATAATTTCTTCATTCTCTTCTTCAGCAAACATAGCCATGGCGTCTGCCGCTGCGGATTGCGATGCTGAGATGTAATCATTTGTGTTGGTTTGGAAACTTGGCGATGGTTGGATTGAAACGGGTGGT
>DAWS01000140.1 GCA_002506025.1 Euryarchaeota archaeon UBA111
TTTAACTCGCCTGAGTAAAACATATTCTGCATTCCAAAGTTGCCATATCCTGGTTGATTAAATTCCCATTCGTTAATTTGGTCTACTCCATAATCCACGCCGATGCCGGTTGCATGATGTCCGAAAGTAACCTCAATCCAGATGTCAGACATCACACAATCTGCGTTGTAGGTTAATTTGAGACTAAATTCGAAAAGCGGTGATGCAAATGACTCTGCAGTTTCGACATAAATTGGTTGAGGAGACGTAAACAGAGGTGAGTCCAACTCCATATCAATCTGGCAATTCCTCATACCACTCACGGTCAATCCATAAATTGGTTTTGAGAACTCTCCGTTGTTGGTGTCAATAAACGAAGCAGAATCAATATGCATTTCATATCCTTTGTCATGGACATAATCAAATTCACCATCATCAATATCCAATCCTCTATGTCTTGACACATCGTTGAAGGTAATGCCGAATTCTGTCCCGAATGAGTAACCGAAAAATACCGGAGTTGAGATTTGGTCATTTCCTGAATTAAACCTAACCTCAAGATCGATGTAAGGATAATCTGTAGCATCTAGGTCCCACAACTCAATCACTTGGCCCGTGAGGCCTTGGAATGGGTTGCCGTCTTGGTCAGTTGCTACCTGTCCGCTGATTGCATCTCTGAATGTGTAGCTAAGACTAGAATCAGCGGGCTCGAATGTGTCTAAGAATAGTAAGCCGTATCCATTGGGGGACTTGTCATTGTATGTCTGAGGGAATTGTAGGTTTTCGATGACCATGGTTCCATCACTAACATACTTCTCTCCGATGGTTACATCATCGATATACCAACCAGGAGTAGGGAACTGTGCTGTATTTCCCGGTGCGTCGGTGTGGAATAATACAAAATTGATTTTGACATAATTGCTTAGATATGGTGCAAGATTAGCAGCGATAGTTGCCCAACCATCTTGATTTTGTGGATTGATTGAGGTCCCTGCTAAACCAAATGCATTATCCTCTAGTGGGCTACACTCAGGGGATATTCTGTCACGATTACTTCCGGAATCATCCTTGGCGTAAAGGCCCTCTCCGGGACCCACTCCAGAAGATTCGGGGAAGTTGATTAGCAGCGTTTCAACCTGTTGCTCACCGGTGAATTGACCTACTTGAGAATACTCTATTTCTATGAAGGCGCAATCATCATAGTAATAATCACCGTTAGTGTTAAATTTAGTCTCCATTTGATGCCAAGAAGAGAAGCGGAGGAATGTGTCGTTGAGACCGCTATCTAGATACATTACCGGAGTAGTAAGTCGGAATTCAATCTGGTCGACATAAGGTGCAGGGTCTGTATCCAAATCATTCGTGTAATCATCATCGAATATGTTTGTGCCCCAACACATCTCGCCAGATGCGCAGGTATCTGGTCCTTCGCTTAGTTGGCGGTCTTCTATCGCTGCATAATCCCAAGCAATTGGTGTGCCAGAGGGATCATAATTCTGCGTCGAGTTATCAAAGCCACCATCATTAGATTCAAAGTCAGTAACTAGTAGTTCAGAGTGGAATTGAACTGAATTTTGCAGTGTGTCTTTGTTGAAAGCAAATTTACTGACATTGTCAAATGTTGTCGCTCCATTGTTAATACTGCTATCCCAAGAAAATGACTGGATGCCAGCATAGCCGTTTGAGGTGTGATGTAACAATGGGTCTGAACTTATATTGACCGTAGCTGAGGTAATAGTTTCACCGCTACCCAGGTAGAAGCCACCGTCTGTAGTGTTGGTCAGACTGTAACCGTCTTTGAACTCAATAACAACCTCTGAGGAACCATCAGAAAAAGTCGTTACAGTTGATGCCGCTGCCAGTGGAGTCAAAATCATCAACAAAGCCAAAAACAGTGAGGTTTTTATTCGGTTTTTCTCAATCGCCATGCTATCGCCACTTTAACTCCAAGACTTCCATGTCTAAAATGCATCGGTTTTTCAGGTTTGTATAACAATATGACAGTAACGGCATGCTGTGATTAAATGCTGTTTTGTCAATCATTTGGATTAAAAGATAAAATCTTTAATCTGCATGTCACAAAACGAGGTAAATAATCCACGATATGTTAGCATATTTACAGCATGACTTATTGAACTAGAAACCTTTCCGATTATCATGGAACCTTACTCCAAAGAACCTGTAACCTTGATTGAACACATCTTTCCAGGCGATACCAATGACCATGATACACTGTTCGGTGGCAAACTCCTGTCAATAATGGACAAGGCTGGAGGGATCTCTTGCTCGAAGTTTGCCCATCGAGAGTTCGTCACAATATCTATTGATACACTAAAATTCATTGCCCCTGCTAGACAAGGCGACCTACTGGAAGTAACTGGTAAGGTTGTGTATACGAGTACCCACACTGCTTGTTCTAAAGTTACTGCGTTAGCCGTCAACAAAGCCACCTGGGAGAAGAAGAAAATATGTGAAGGATACTTTTTCTTTGTTGCCATTGACTCAATGATGCGCCCCATACCGATTCCACAATTTGTTGTGGAAAATGAAGACGAACAGATTGAATGGGACAAAGCAGAACAGATTAGAACGCACATGCTCAATCACAAATCTGACTGATTTCCCAACAATCATACAAATAAATTTGGAGGAAATGCAGTGACTGTTCTGAATGTGGCAATGTTTGGCAGTGATGAATTAGCCAAAAGCATCGCCAAAGCAACTGACCAACGGGATGTGCACACCTACGTACACAAGGAATATCAAGACGAAGTGGCAAAGATAATTTCAATTATCCGACCAGCAAGATATCCAGAACGGTTACGCCCGCTATTGAATGCGATATCCGCCGGTCGCGTTGGTATAATTGAAGTAAATTCTGTCGACGCAACACTCGGCGAAGTATTAGTTGCTTTTGCTAGCTCCAGCATAAATCTTGGATTAGTGGTAATAAACCCCCCAAATGATGAATGGATTGATGAAGAAATGGTCAAAAAAATGCTCGCTCAGGCTGGTCTGTCAAAATGGAAGTTTATCGCAAACGACGGCGTTGAGATTAGAAATGCGCTCTATCAATTAATGGAAGAGATAGAACAAGAATTAGTTGATTCTGCGGCCTCTCAATTAGTTGTCAGCATCGACCAATACTTCAATGTCAAAGGAATAGGACTAGTTGCAATTGGCTATGTCCAGAGTGGCACAATTAATGTGCATGACGAGCTTCATATCTTGCCAGCCAAAGCGAGCGGTAATACGAAGTCGCTACAAGTTATGGATGATGATGTAAAACAGGCAAAGTCTGGGGATCGCGTTGGTATCGCCATCAGAGGCGCTAAAGATGACTCGCTAAACAATGGCTCAATCATTGTCAAACCTGCGATAGATGACAAGAAAACCAATACTCACATACCGCTCTCAGTCATAGAACACAAACTCTCAGAGTTGAGTATCAAGCAATCGCCGTTTCAGAAACGTACACTTGCTGAGGGAGATGTTATTCACATCAGTGTCGACCTCCAATTTACTGTTGGTAGAGTCAAATCAGTAAACAACACAAAAGTGCAGGTTGAATGGGAATCACCGGTCTATATTCGCCGAGATAATCCTGCTTCCGCAATTATCGCCCAGTTGGATTCTAAACCCAGAATAATTGGTTCAGCAGTGATAACTGCAATCAACTAATTCGGCGGATTTAGACCGGGTTAAAACTAGGCAATTTGTTCAGTAACTTTGCGGTGGTTTCTTAACCTACACAGTTTGCTAGAGCAATTGGGATGCAGTCAACAGGTCGCGTAGCATATTCTTCGGATGAGTCAACTGAAGTGAAAATTGACTCATTATATCTCGATGGTGCGTCTGGCAAGGTTGTTGCTAACATAGATCACAGAATGCTAAGTCTTGAGGCCAAATCAGGTCATGGATTAGACATAAAGATACACACAATCAACCGGGTTCAACACCACCATACTAGACTGATTCCCGGATATATTGCCACACTTGGTCTAGCATTTGTTTGGTCTGGAGTTCGGATATTTGCGGCAAGTTCACTGCAAATGATCACCATCATTGGTGGCTTAAGCCTGATAGTTGGTTGGGCAGTAACTCGCAAACCGACATTGACAATTGACACCGATGCCGGAGATTGTCATGTTGTTACTGGCAATGACTTTTCACTGCTAAAACTCAACACAATATTGACCAAACTACAGAAAGGTTTCACACTTGAGGAAGCAACAGATGGATTAGAGATTCTAGAAAGCGATGCGCATTATCCACGTCATACGATTCTTGAAACCGATGCAGTTCCAGTCGAAATTGCAACGGTAAACAGACCTGAGTCAATTGCAACATTTCTTTCCAGTGAAATCGCCGAAGCGGTGAATTACGAACCCGAGCATGTCCCGGTAATGGATATGAGTATTTTCGACTCTCAAATGCCTCAAAGTCACACACCAGCTGTGAGTCAGCCGACATGGCAAGATATGACGAGCGAAAGAAGAGAACGGCTTCCTTCAATTACTGGGAACTCGTTGATTGAGCGAGGCATTAGTAATGTGGGTGATCGTAGAAACAGACAAGAGACTCACCCTATGGCGATGTTTGATAGGATGGATTTAGACCTCCCGTCTGTTGACAAATCTAACGAAACTCCAGTCATATCTGGCCCGCCAAGCACAGGTTTACTCGGGCAATTAAATTCACATCTGACCGGTGAGGCTGGTCCTGCTGAAATGCCTAGTTTACTGCCAAGTTTTTGCAACAAAGATGGCTATCATAATCCAGGCGAGGAAACTAATCAAGCATCACCAATTAACGCTCTAGAGGACTTTAATTCACCTGACACGCTACTTGGCGGTGGTTATTCCGCCGGTGAAGAAATCGAATCATTAGTAGCGAGTGCTCGCCGAGCACACAATCCTAACCGAATAATGCCTAGCGCAGAATCAACGATTGCCAATAATCAAAACTCGCGCTTACGGAAGAAAACCACAACAAGTAGCTCAAGGTTAGTTAAGCGAAGAGCGGCAAATAGTCGTAACCCTGGCAAAAGAGGACGACTGGTCCCGGCACTTGGCAATGCTGTGAGGGATCTGGGCAATACAATCACAAATCGGATAATCAATACAATCGAAGAAAGTAGCCCTGCTACGCTAAGGGAGCGGGCTGACGAGGCACAACAAGAAGAGTTCCAGGCGTTCAGTACATTGGCACAAAGTAATGGCGGACATTTTCCCGATGAAAAAGTGAGAGAGTTAGAAGAATATGCTCGTCGTAGAAATACACTTATGGAACAAAACGAACAAGAATTCGCTGACTCTGAAAGCGACTTATCATGGACCGAAATGGTCGAAACTGAAGCCAGTAAAACCGCATCTGCAGGCAAGAGCGGCCTTCCTAGAATAGACCTCTAATTAAGACAGAATCTCTTCAAATTGAGCTAGTCTCAACTTGAATTTTTCAAGAGTTAGACCAATCAGCCCTGAAGTTCCAAAAGATTCGAGGGTAAAACTTGCTGTCACCGTAGCGCGTATTAATGCATCCCGTAATTCAGACTTGGATATTGGACCATTATTAGCAGCTAGACAGGCAGCAATTGTTCCAGCAAAGGAGTCTCCGCAACCGGTTGGGTCGACTACATTCTCTGTCGGATAGGCGGGTAGGGCAATCATATCATCTCCATGAAAAGCGAGAACGCCATTTTCACCTTTTTTGATAATCAAAGTCTGACAGCCAACCATACCAATTAGTTGTCTAGAAGCGCGGATTAAATTGTCATCTTCTGCAAGCATCCTCACTTCACCATCGTTGATTATTATCAGATCCACACTTTTCATAACTGCTAGTAGATCATCACGGGCAATTTCAATCCATAAATTCATTGAATCGAGCATCGAAATTCTAGTCCCCCTCGCTTGTTGTAAAACTTTCATTTGAAGCATGGGTACTAAATTTGCACAAAATAGTACTTTGGGAGCAGTCGCATGGTCAGGAACCTTGGGGTCAAAGTCGCCAAATACATTTAATTGAGTATCATGCGTTTGCGCAATACCCATATCACCATGGTAGGAACCCTCCCATCGGAAAGTGTTGCCCTCAGCAACCTCTAAGCCAGACAATTCTAGACCTTGTGACTCTAGTAGCTCAATGTCACTCTGCTTGAAGTCTTGTCCAACAACTCCCACTAGGCCAACGTTGGACAATTCCAGGTATTCACTGTGGAAGCAACTGGCAATACCCGCATAGACTGCAGAACCACCCAATGCATCAGCAACATTACCCGCTGGAGAAGTAACGCTGTCATAAGCAATACTGCCGACCATCAATACGTCCATTAGTTACACCTCAGCCAAGTAATTCTTGGTGATTCTCAATATACTGAATAGTTATGTCTCGATTCAAGAAATCAGGCTCGTCCATAATTCTACGGTGAAGTGGAATCAAGTGTTGAACTCCTGTGATTTGCGTCTCATCTAATGCTGTGCGCATCCTTCTGACAGCATCTTCTCGATCATGACCCCAGGTGAGTAATTTTGCCAAAAGTGAATCAAAACATCCGGGCATCTCATATCCAGGGTGAGCGTGAGTATCACATCTTATACCGAAGCCAGACGGGAAATGACAATCCCATAAACGACCTGGGCTCGGGACGAATTCTTTTGGGTCCTCGGCATTTAACCTACATTGAATCGCGTGACCGCGCCAGACGATGTCAGACTGAGACAGTGGTAAATCCTCGCCTTGCGCTACTCTAATACCTAATTCAACTAGATTGTAACCAGTTATTAATTCGGTAACTGTATGCTCTACCTGAACTCTGGGATTTACCTCTAAAAAGTAGAAATCTCCATTAGCATCTCTGAGAAATTCAAATGTTGCGAGTCCCTTGTAGCCAACTGATTCTGCTCCTTTGCATACCAGAGCACCAATTTCTTGGCGCTTCTCGTCCGATAGCCATGGGCCTTCCTCGACCAGTTTTTGGTGGCGACGCTGGATTGAACAGAATCTTTCACCGAAATGGATAGCATTCTTACCATCAGCAAGAACTTGAAATTCCACGTGCTGAGCGCCCTGAATGTATTTTTCAACAAACACTCGCTCATCCCCAAACGCTGATTTGGCTCGTGACATACATAATTTAAGCGCACTAGCAAATTGTGATTCCTCATCCACTATTTGCATACCAATGCCACCACCACCAGCGGCTGCCTTGATAATTACTGGATAACCTATCTCGTCTGCTAGACTGCTGGCTACTTTCTCATCAGAAATGGGTTCTGAGGAACCTTTTGCCACTGGCAATCCTGCAGCCTCCATCGCAGCCCTGGCTTCTATCTTGTCACCTAGTAAAGTGATTACATCGCTGGATGGTCCAATAAAGGTAATTCCTTCCTCTGTCAACCGCTTGACAAACTGCGCATTTTCTGCTAAGAAACCATAACCTGGGTGGACAGCATCACACTTGAGTTCCTTTGCCGCATTGACCACTGCTTCAATATCTAAGTAAGAATCGAGAGGATTTGCTCGGTAATTTGGATACGCAATATCAGACATCATTACTGGAAGGGATAATCTGTCCTCTTTACCATGAATAATCGCAGCCTCTATCCCCATATCTCGTAATGTTCGTAAAATCCGTAAGGCAATCTCGCCGCGGTTAGCAATCAACACTCTGTTGAATCCCATA
>DAWS01000026.1:0-348 GCA_002506025.1 Euryarchaeota archaeon UBA111
AAACATCCACATTGTCCATGCTGTCTATACGATGTAAGCCAATTGCGCACTAAATTACTGTCAATAAGGGATGTTAGTTCGGTCCACTGCGAAGTAATTGATATACCCGGCAGAGAACGCTGGATTAGATCAATCAATACTTGACCTGTATTGCCTAAGTAGTAAGAATGCTGGTATCGTCCAGAAAATAACTGATCCAAACCAAGCAAGCATTGAGCCAATAATAACACCATATGTCGGTAGAGACCAAATCACGATCAATGCGTAAACCGAAACGCTTGCACCGCCAAGCATCATTGGTGCAGCAGCACCTTGGGGCACTTTTGGTCCTTGTGACAACCATAGAGC
>DAWS01000026.1:723-8036 GCA_002506025.1 Euryarchaeota archaeon UBA111
AGACCTAACTCCGCTAACCATAGACATGCAGCGATTGCTATGCCAGCTGCTAAACCTCGCAGAGACAGTATTAGTAGCGGCACTTTATTCACTCCCTTGGGGGCTTCCCTAGCCCGAAGATTAAACACTACAGCCAGCGCAATTAGTGCACATAATCCGATAATTGCAAGCGTTAACTCAGTAATTATTCCATTGGTTAGAAAGCGGGCGAGTATCAGTGAGGTGAAGGCCAAGATAGCCCAAGTGATGAGTGAAATCAAAGTGGTCAAAGGAAGTTTAGCATTATCATTAGAAATATAGCGGGGAAAAATAATCCAAACGCCAAGAAACATGCCATTGATTAGCATACCTAATGGCACTATTGACATACTTGCGGCGAGGGTTGCTTCGCCATCAATCAAGTATACTCCTGCCGCAGCAGGGACAATTGTCGATGGTATTGTTCCTAGAACCCCGCCGACAAGGCCACCAAATCTCTCGATTGCTACGGTCACTAAAATTGCCACTAGACCAGCAAATGCGCCGTAAATAATGATGGTTGAATTTAGCATTCAATCATCTCGGTAAATATCCGTAAATATTCACAGAGACTCTGCGACAGCAACTATTGCATCATAATCCGGTTCAACACCTGGGTTTTCAGCAACCCAGCGATGTTGGATTACTCCAGCTTTATCGATGACAATAACCACCCTATTCGCACTTACATAACCTTCAATGCCGCCCAGTCCAACAAATGTTGCATCATATGAGGTTGCCACCTCACGGTCTAAATCGGAAAGTAGTTCAAATTCTAGATTATATTTCCGAGCGAATTCTGCGTTAGCCCAAGGTGAGTCTACGCTGATACCAATTACTGTTGCTTCAGCAGCATTCAGTTTAGCCATATTGTCTTGAAATGCGCACATTTCTTTGTCACAAACACCGGTAAAGGCACCAGGGTAGAATGCTAAAATTACCGTACTACCTCGGTAATTAGACAGCGATATGGGTTCTTTTGCAGTGTTCTTTAGAGTAAAATCTGGCGCGTTTTGTCCTATCATGATATGACCTCTTGGCTGGCTGTCTGGGTATGAGGTATTTATACAAATGCACCTTAACTTAGTATGGGTCTAGGTGGACAATCTGCTCAATATCGATTCGCTTGTAACCTCGTTCTCTTGCATTACTCGCCGCTCTGGTGAGCATTGACCGCATCCACCCTAGCGACATCAAAGTCTGCATGCGCCCAATTGATTCAATGAATTGAACCGGGTTCCCGCCAAGTTGTGCATGGGCCCTAATATCGCCTTCTAACTTCTCGACAACCATATAGTAAGTATCCATCAATTCTTCCACCGCATCATCGGTTACTGGCATTTTAGCATGCGTTCTGGCTAGGGATAATAGTGACGATCTAGTCAAAACTCCACCGCCTTGGCCAACGACCAAAGTCTCAGTTTCCTCTTCTAATTGCTGTTCTGGTAACTCTCCGTCATTATCAAGCCCCATACCTGATATTGCAATGTCTAAGTGCCTTGGTTTGATTGTTCCAACCCGATCTTTATCAGCAGCCGCCTCTGCATGCTTCAAAATCTTCGCAAGATGTTGCTCAATGTGCTCAATACCAGCTTGAACTGCAGCAGAGCCAACTGACTCAATATTGCTAATTCTAGCAATCATCAGCTCCCGTGTCCTATTGTAATTCAATCTGGTTCTATTTGGATCATCAAGCGTCTTGCGTTCGGGATCTTGAGCCAAAGTTTCTGATTCCATTTGCGGCACTAAACGATCGAGTTCCTCGCACAACAAGTCGACAAGTTGCTGTTTTACTGCGCCAGAAATTCGCATCTGGGTGTAATTTCCTGCAACTGCTCCAATATGGCCAGGTGAGTAAGGCTTAGCCGACATGGGGTTGCCTTGAATTGGATGCACTTGATTATTAGCAATCAATTATCAAATCATAACTATCGTCAAGAGTTACTCGTTTCATCCCTTGCTTGGTTTTGACCCAGGTATCCTCAACGCCAATGCTACCATCGTCAAACACTAATTTTGGCTCTATCGCCATAACTCCATTATCAACCAAGGGACGGTCAAAACCTCTAGCCACAACTGGTGATTCGTCTAACTGCAAACCAACAGAATGGCCTAAGAATTTACTCTGATCTGGTTGCATACCCATGAGATGCTCGCCGTAGCCCATCGATTCGGCTAACTCACTACCAATTTGCCAAGCCTTGGAACAATCATCGCCCCGACCAAGTGAAGCAACAACGGAATCACTTACCTCAACCATGTCTGATAACCTCTCTAGCCAGCGTTCTGAGAGTCCACCAATGCTGAACATTCTTGTGGCATCGACTACATATCCACGGTGAACATGGACTAAATCTACTAGGATCGGTTGATTCTCTTCTAGTTTGGTAAAGCCTGAACCCATTCCTGCCATTGGGTGAGGACCAGTGCCACCTATTGCTGAATCGAAGAATGAGGGAACTCCGCCTGCACGGCCGGAAGCGATAACGGCACGGTCACATTGTAATGGAAAGCGGCGCATTTGGACTGTTCCCCCGAAGCCATGTCGACGACTTACCTCCTCTGCTGCTGCGACAAGGTCAAGTTCTGTCGCACCAAGAGTCACACTTTGCTTGACGGCTTCGAACATTTGTCGTTGTACCTTCGCTCCTTCGCGCATCATTTCAAGTTCCCAATCTGATTTCGTCTCTCGTTGGTGATGGACTATCGCAGTGCAATCTTTTCCTTCGCCAATAGGTGCGAGTGCGCTTTTGAATTTTTGACCAAAGTCGGCTGGTATTTCACCAAGTTGTAAGCCGATTCCACCATCTATGCCCATATTTGTTAGCGTTTCTGCAAATATACGCAGGCTGGGGAATTTCTGTATTTCCAAGCATGAATCATCCGCACCTGCTTCAAATTTGGCTCGTTCTACTGAGCGCCTAACAAAGAATGTTGCTCCATCGCCACCTTGTTCTGTACTGGCTGCGGAATCTACTGCTGGAATGAGTAAGGCACCGTTTTGTCTACCTCCTGCATAGTAGTACAAATCAACCGGACTTTGAATTAATGCTGCCTCAATTCCCGCCTCGGCTAAGTTATTACTTAACTCAGTAATTCTCGACTCTAACTCACTTACCGGCACGCGCCAATCTTCCCCGTCAGGACCATGTAACTCGTCAATTGACCAAGGCGCCATGTTGGTTGCTGATAGTAGATATTCAAAACACTACTTGCGAATAAATAACTTAGCGCTCATTTCATTATTTGGTTATAGTTCACTGGAGAAAAGATATCAAAAACTGTCAGCATTTGGCCGTAACATGGCAAGGGTGCTGAACTTGCGCGACTTTAATGTCGAAAGCAAGACCGTGCTTGTTCGTGTTGATATCAACAGTCCGCTCCAGCCTAAGAGTCAAGAATTTCTTGATGATACTAGGATTAGGGCAATCATTCCAACCCTTAATTTGTTGACAAAATCAAAGGTAGTTATCCTGGCCCATCAATCTAGGCCCGGCAAGAAAGATTTCACTAACACACTAGGACACTCAAGAGAATTGGGGCGTGTTTTGGGCCGTAATGTAAAGTGGGTCGAAGATATCCACGGAGAAAAAGCCATGAAGGCGATTGAAGAGCTGAATGACGGGGAAATTTTGATGCTAAACAATGTCAGAATGGATCCAGAAGAAGTGTCTGTGAAAGGTAACTTTGAGGAAATGGCAGAAACAAAAATCATTCAACGACTATCAAGCGTAGTTGATATTTTTGTCAACGATGCTTTTGCTTGTGCACACCGCAACACACCCTCGATTGTCGGTTTCACTCACACTCTACCATGCGTGGCTGGTGAACTAATGAAGCGAGAAATTGATGCCTTGGACGTTGCCTTAGAAAATCCCTCTCGCCCTTGTATTGCAGTTGTCGGTGGCATCAAGGTTGAAGACTCGATTTCAATTGCTGATAACATGCTAAGGAAGGGCATTGCTGACGAAATCTGGCCCACTGGCGGAGTAGCAAACCTTCTGATTGAATATTCTGGTATCGATATTGGCCAAGGAAATCATGATTTCTTGGTGAATGAGTTAGGAGATTCTTACCATCAAACCGTTGCTACTGCTAAGGCAATGCTAAATGACTTCGCTAACAAAATCATGCTTCCCACAGACTTGGCGGCGAATGTCGAGGATAATCGAGTGGATTTAACCATCAATGAACTGCCCATAGACGCTCCAATCTTCGATATCGGTATTATGTCTACAATGGCACTATCAGCCGCAATAAAACGAGCTGGAACTATTATCCTCAATGGCCCTGCAGGCGTATTCGAATTAACCGATTTTGCCTTTGGAACTATTGAGATGCTCAACGCGTGTGCTGAATCAGCGGGCTATGTTGTTGTCGGTGGTGGCCATACTGCCACACTGATTATGAATCGTGGCTTGAGTGAAAAGATGGGTCACCTATCAACAGGTGGTGGTGCATGTCTAAATTACCTCGCCGGAAGGTTACTACCTGGTATTGCTAGTCTAGAATACAGTGCCGAGAAATTCAAATTAAAGATCTCTCAAACCATTACTGACAATTAAATAATCCATTCTTAACCGACTAGCAAGGAATGGTGAGTCATGACCAGTGAATATGCGGTTAGATACACCAATACTGTTCTTTACGACAGCCATGGCGAAAAACACCAAGGCGACTTCCTGATTCATGACGATGGGTCATGGTCTAACTCCAACGGCGACGAGGATGTTAAACAGGTTCTAGACGGGTCAAACAAAGTAATTACTCGTTCATTACAGAATTGGCACACGCATTTAGCTATGCAACTTAATGCACGTGATTTCAGTGACGGGTTTACCTTAGACCGTTGGCTGAACGAGGCTATATTTCCTACCGAGGCGAAACTAAACCCAGAATATGTTCGAGTAGGAGCCACTGCTGCTACTGCAGAATTAATTGCTACTGGATGCAGTTTTGCTGCTGACATGTATTTCTATCCAGCAATTACCGGTGATGTCCTCAGTAAAGCAGGAATAAGGGGGTTAGTTGGCGGACCAGTTAGTGATTTTGCCTTACCCTCACACCCAGATGCTAAATCAGCGTTAGATGAACTAGACAGTATGCTAAAAGACCAATCTATCGAAGATAAAATTCAGTATGCGATTGCTACACATTCAGTATACCTCTGTAGCGAAGAGACTTTACTTAGGGCGGCAGAACTAGCTGAAAAACGCAATGGCCGCCTCCACATACACGTCAGTGAGACAAGAAAAGAAGTTGCTGAATGTTATGAGAAAACCGGGAAATACCCCGTAGAATACCTAGATAGTATTGACTTTTTCAAGCCGGGAACCGTATGTGCACACGCTAGTTGGGTCAAGAAGAACGAGATTAGAATGCTAAACAATCACGGCGCAACTGCTGTTCATTGTCCATCTTCCAATATGAAACTAGCCTGTGGAGGAACTCTTTCATTGCCAGCATATCTTGACGCTGGCGTTGATGTGCGCATCGGTACTGATGGCGCAGCATCGTCTGGCAATGGTTTGAACATTCTCAATGAGGCTCGAACTGCTGCTCTGGTTCAACGCCACGACCATTGGGATCCTACATTACTTCCTGCTAAAGATGTCTTCAACATGATAACCAAAGACAGCAAAGATTGGGTCGCTTGGGATCTAGAAGATTTCAGAATGTTCCCCCGTGGCCGGTCCAATAATCGACATTTGGCTAACTTAGTGTTTAATGGCGGTAATTGCTTGGACATGTGGGTTGATGGACAAGCAATACGATTGAATGGAGTAACCCAAACCATTGATGAAAGATTAGCCCTTGAGAACCTTGATAACGCTGTTGATTCATACTACGAAGGTATCGAGTGACTATTGATATTTGTTGAGTGTAAAGCCGCTAGCAAATAATATAACCATAACGAAGTAACCTACAGCAGAGAAAGTCATTTTGACTTCATAATCAATATTCAGCTCAAAATCTTCCGGTGCCTCAGAGAATGTCCCGATTCCGACAAAATACTCGCCAGACTTAGCTTGCCATGATAATCCAGACTGATTATCATCTCCTATGGCGGCAAACTCATTATCGCGTGAGGTACAAACCTCACTATTCTGATTGACCATCTCGATGAAGGTTAATCCATCACACTGGGTTTTTTTATCTGCATCGCCGATTACTAGGAAAACATCATTTCTATCCCAGTCTATCTGTGCATTGGCATTAATCAGCAGCGCTAATGGATTTGATTGCATTGGTTCATCGGCAAAAAATACCGAATTAGGAACGTTTGGCGTGGGAATGGAATCGACCGAATCTTTAGTTGTCAAGCCAATAGTTCCTAGTATGGAGAAAAGCACTGCGGCGAGCATTAATCCAAAACCAAACTTGTTATTTACCTGCAAATTAATCACCTACAACTGTAAGAACGCTAATGCTAAGATGACATAGCTTCCGAGTAACATTCCACCTTCAAGCCAATTTGACTTACCGTCAGCAAGTATTGAATTGACCACTAAAACGGAAACAAATGTTGCTGCGGTTTCCAGCATACCGAACTCTAAGGTTAATGGCACGCCCAGAGCCCAAGCGAATAATACCATTGCAGGAGCCGCAAAGAGAGCAATTTGAACACTGCTTCCTACGGCTATCGCGATTGACAAATCCATTTTGTCCTTGCCAGCAACGATGACTGCGGTAAAGTGTTCAGCAGCGTTGCCAAAGAATGGTAGCAGTATTACCCCTATGAATAATTCCGGCAGACCCCACTCAACTACAGCTGCTTCGAGACTGTGAACCAAAATATGGGCCATCCAAGCAACTAGAACGGTTGCTAAAATTAGCAAAATCCAAGCATTTTGATTGGTCATTGTTGGATTCTCATGATGGCCGTGCCCTGCTTCGGTGGCAAAGACATGGGCGTGGGTTTTGAGTTGGAAAAGTAACGCTAGCGCATAGATTCCAAGCAGTACTATTGAAGCGTAGTGTGAGATGTTTTCGACATCGCTAAATGTCCCTCCTGAATGTTTAACTGCGCTTGGGATGATGAAGGCAACGACTGCAAGCAATAACAGGGTGCCATTCATTTGGATAGCAGCGCTGTTGAAAGTCTGTTCCTTATGTTTCATACCGCCCCAGACCATTGCTAATCCTAACACAAGCAGCATGTTACCGAGTATGGAACCAATCAGTGAAGCTTGCGTAACTGTAACCATTGTCTGAACGATCTCTGGGTCCTTTGATGCTGCATAAATTGCCAATCCAACAATAATTAACTCAGCGGCATTGCCAAATGTTGCATT
>DAWS01000026.1:8433-12397 GCA_002506025.1 Euryarchaeota archaeon UBA111
GGCATTATAGCAACCATCGAGAATAGAAATGCCATAGTAAGATTATGTTGGAGGTTGAAAAACACAGCCAAGGGTAATGCGACAAGTAACCAATTCAATTTGTTATTCAATGGATTTAGTGCGTCGAGTACCGACTCCATTGGTTCTTCTGTGGATATCATCGTGCTATCGACATCTGCCATGTTTAGGTGATTGAAAATACCCTAATTGAGGTATCTATCAACCTGATGGTCAATCATCGGATTTCTTCCGCCTGGTTGGTCTGCGTTTGGGTGCATTTCTTGGTGCTGGACGGCGCCCCACCTTGCGTCTTGGCTTGGCTTCTTCAACGGCCTCTTCTTCATCTTCAAATTCATCATCATCTAGGCCGAAAAATGCTTCATCCTCTTCTGGTTCTGGCTCAGGTTCTGCTTCTTGCTTAGGTTTACTGCGCCTTTTCTTACGTTGAACTACATTTACGGAAAATGGGTCTTCTTCTTCAGGCTCTTCCTCTTTGGTCTCTTGTGTTTCGGCAACTGGTGCGACATTCGTAAGCGAATCATAGTCAACTTGTTGAGTAGTACCGATAAATTCAGACATCCAATCATCATCGTCATAATCATCATCGGACTTCCTCCTACTTGGGCCACGCATGCCCGCCCTTATGACGAACAACATCAATATAATCGAAATGAAGGCGATACCCGATGAAACCCAGACAAAAATGTATGGTGGATCAGAAAAAGATGGTTCAACAATAACCGGTTCTGGTAGCGGTTCTAACCCCTGAACATACTCACAGATTGTTGTTCCATTGATATCGTTGTAACAAAAATCAACAAGGAATATTACCTGCTCTATGACTTCGTTACCGGCAGAATCGACCGCTCTTACGGTGAGTACATGCCGCCCGAAATCAAAATCTCCAGCACTCATCTGTTCGGAGAAAATGAATGCACTACCGTCACCCTCGATATCTTGTAAATTATCTGGGGTTTGCCATGCTGAAACAGAAGAAGAGCCCGTTCCAAAATTATAGGTGAATTTGTACTGCATAAGCGAGATTTGGACATCGTCAACTGCGCCTGCGCTAATTGTCATTGTCTCCCGAGCAAGATACTTCGATCCGTCAGCGGATGAAGAAGGTGAGTAGATATTCAGTATCGGACTTTGTGCATCCAAGCTACGATCTGTCCATGTTAGTTGTTGAGTGTTATAACTCTCATCAATCATATCAACTGTGATAGTAATGAGTCCGGCAGATACAGTATTACCGATATCAAAGGTTAGATAAAATTCTGGACCTTTAGTAGGGTCAAGTAAATTATCCGCATAGGATAACATCTGTCTAGGTGCATTGGTTATCTTACCTCCTGAGGATGTGGTTATGTCAACAGTAGGCATTGAGAAAAGGTATTCGTTTACCGACAGTCTGATGCTGTAACTTCCTGCAACAAGGGACGGGCTAAGGTATAAGTTGCCGTTCTCGTCAAATAATTCGTATGTTGCGGTTGGTGGAATTGTATCTTCCTTAACTTTCAATGAATTACCTGTTTGACCCGGGAATGCCTCGAAATTAGTATTACCATACATATCTTCTACGGTAACTGCATACCAAATGTTACGCTCGACGTCGTTTGGTATTGAATACGTCTTGCTGAACAAAAAATCGGTCAATATTGACCCAGTATCCAATATGTTTTCATCGAATAATGACCATCCATTCTCTTCAGAAACTATCGAAACTTCATCTTCATCTTCGCCGAATGGGTCTCCCTCGTGTTGCCAGATAGAGTATTTTTCTCCATCTAATTGCTGATCGTTATACCACTCCATGGTAATGATCGAGATTTCTCCATCAACTTCGATCGAGCTTATCCTTGGCGCTGCTGGGGTTGTAGTTTCTTCATATACTGGTCCGAACCAATTCTGTTTTAATTCGGTATAATGATACGGGCCTGCTGAATGCTGGTAAAGCGCTTCACTGGTGACAAAATAAAACGATGTGCGGTCAACCTCTTCCGGAACAGTTACCGTGAATTGTTCAATTCCATCTGTTACTGTTCCCTGGTAGAATAGCGTCACATTTTCAGTAAATTGGGAACCTGTAACGAGGTAATTTGAGCGCCATATGTGATATTTTTCACCCTCGGCACCTAGTTGGTCATTCCAAGTTACTAGCGTCTGAGAATCGCCGATAAATGTCGCCATAACATTGGTTGGTTCAGCCGTCCAATTGTAAAATGCATCTTCGTAGACTGAAGTGCAAGAATACGATTCAATGTCCTCATCGAAAATTCCATTCGAATCGATTACTACTACGCAGTAGTGCGAGGTACCAAGCCTTCCAACTGGGACTTGATAACCAAACTCTGACTCACCCTCACCCACTTGCCCAATTTGTTCAACTCCAAATTGGCCGGTGTTGTTGAAAGACTGTCCTGAACTGTAAATTGCGTATGATTCACCATCTTCCCCAGATACATCAGACCATGTTATAGTTGTCGTTCCGCTACCGGTTTGAGTGTTTGAGAAAAAGTATGAATTCACTGAACTTACTGGTGTCGCAGGCATATTATCTTCAACCAATGGGGTTGCAAGAGCGTTGTTTGACAATAACCTGATGTCCTCGTAATCTACACCAGGACCGAAATAATTCGGCATCAGGTAAGTCACAGCATAGTACACTTCACGATCCGTATCTTCAGGAATACTAATCTGGTAACTGGATACGCCCGTTGCTATCTGCGCAATAGGCGACATGGATGAGAACAGCGTTGCGGCGGAATTACGGGTGATTGGTTGAGTCGACTCCCATAGACGAGTTTGGTAGGCGTCCGGTCCCTCTTCTGGTAAAACATAGAAAATATCATTGTAGTTAACCCATGAAAGCGATGTTATACTTGTAGTTGGGTCAAATGATGCCATTAGATTGTATGGGGTTCTAATTGGCGTCGTTACTTCTGTAACTGGATGGTATATCGATGACTCGTTGGCAATCAGTGAATCGTAAGTTGATACTGTGCCGTCCTGTGCAGTGATTGCTGTGGTTATGCCATAGTAGAATGAATCATTTGTTCCCGGGTCTACTAGGTAGGAGTAACTGTGGCCCTGATGCGAACCATTGCCGCCACCAAGACAGAGATATTTCGAAGCGCTGAGGGCTGGGTCGTTTATGTCACACGCAGCGACAGAATGAACCAATGTTGCATTTTGAATATTTGATTGATTAATCATCTCTGTATGGCGATAAACATGATAATCGGCATTGTAGAAGTTATCCAAGGCCGCCGGCTGCTCAAGACTGTCAATATTACGCCAAGTAATGGTCGTCAGTTCAGTGCTACTGTCAAATGAAACGTGAATATCTTGGGCCTGTAAGTGATACAAATCGCCAGTATCCTCTGCAGCAACATTGCTAATTGGCATCAGTGAGAATGCCATCAATAATACTAGTAGCGAAGCAATGGCTTTCCCATCATAAGCCTTGGAACTCCCCGTCATCATACCTTTCTAGCGTGCAACCGTTATGAGTATACCGCTGATTAAACTATGATTCAACCCTATTTGTAGTCTAATTTTGCTCACTCAATCAGACTCGTCTTTGGGAGATTTTGGTTGTGGAAGAGGGTCTTCTGCATCGATTTGTTTTATCTGTTTACTTGCTTGAATAAATCTAATCAAGAATGTCCAAATGCCTCCTAACGCAGAGATAAACACAACAATGCTTAGCGGGTTTATCTCAATATGGTCAAATATTCCAGGATATGAACCCCACGAATAGTTGTCAAAATGGAGCAGAATGGCCATCAAAAATATTGCTACAATACTGAGGATGGTGCGGTCAGCACGAGAGAATCCACGATAGTTCCTTGTTCCAGCAACTGCTTGTGCTTGTGTCCCCATATACGAGCCAAGCAAAGTGAACCATGCTGCAGATAGACCTAACACGATGTCATTGACAAATACCGATGCGGAAATACAG
>DAWS01000024.1:0-1599 GCA_002506025.1 Euryarchaeota archaeon UBA111
CTCTTACTAACCACATATTTTCCAATTGCGTAACCCGAAATAGCAGTCCATGTCGCATGTCCAGGGATTGATCCTATGGCTCGAAGTATCGCAGTAAAAACAAAACTTATCGCAGCACCCTCGCCGGTAAGAAGAGAATTCAAGATGTAAGTCATATTTTCCAACAAGGCAAAACCAAGTCCGACGGAAAATCCGATTTGGAAACCCCGTTTTGAGGAATCGATAAATCGTGCCAAACATAACACTGCCAATGCCTTGGAAATTTCCTCGCCAATTGGAGCAGACAGAAAGAGAATCATGCCAAAGCCAAGACTATATTCGTCGGTGACAGAGAGCCCAAGTAAGTTGATAATTATCGGAGAAACTAGGGAATTAATCAGCAGAGCAGGTAGTGTTGAAAGCATACCAGCGATGAGCATCCATTCTCCTTGTTTGCGAGTCGTACTCAAACCAAAATACTCATTTGAGGTTGACCACCAAGCAAATACGGGTGTGGAAAAACCAATTATCCATGCTGGTAGTGCAACAATAAAAAACAGTAGTAGAGTCACTGCATTGATATCAGTCACTAATAATGGGGCCATAAAAATACTAGAGATCAAGGTTCCAACAATAAAAATTAGCCAAAGTTGGCGAACACTGGGCATTTCCAACGGTGAGGTATTGTGAATCAAGTGGTGTTGTAAAACAGTCGGATTTGTTGACTGGATTAAGGTTCCCGGAGTGATATAATGGGCGTTGCTACCTTGATTACTACTATCAAGACGGACTATGTGAGCTAACTTTGGTTTTCTTGCGATTAAAAATAGTAGCAGGAAGGGTGTTGAGCAGAGTGTTCCAAAAATCACTAAAAATGGGTCAGCTGGCCCCAAATCGCCGTCCATGTCACCATCGACGAAACCAAACACAACTACGACGAAGATCTGCACAAAGAAAAATAAAATCATCACAGAGGTTAGCATTGAGAAAATAGTTTTCCATGGGGAGGACTTTTGCGACAGGAACAAGTTATGTGGTGGAGGGGAAAGTCTGGTTTGCGGTACTCCCTGCATGATATTCCCTGACGATGAGTAATTTGTCCCGCTCAGTTCGCCCATCACTCGTCACTGAAAAATCAGCAGTCGGCCATAGCAATCATCACTGCGGGGTTGACCCTAGGCGTTTGATTTCAATAATACTCCGGAATCGAAATCTCAAACAGGCATTTTTAACACAGCGATACGGACTTTTCACCATGGGCGTCATGGAGTTCTTGTTTGCTCCAAGAAAAGACCATCGCGGGTGGTCAACTCCGAGTGAAGCAGCAAGATTATTTTTCATCATTGCGATGGTCGTTTCAGGTTGGTATTCGTGGCACCTTTCTCAGGGCAATGTGATCGTATTTTTATGCGTCTTAATGTTAATTTCAACACCATTACTCTCCTTAGGATGGTGGCTAATCTCACTTGTCAGCAATGGGTTTGAACCCAGAGTCCTTACAGAATCTGTTAACAATGTTGATAAGAGCAAAAAATTACCACTTCACTCATTCAGGAAACCATAAGTCCAATCATGTGGCGGGGCAAATGTTTCCTTAATTGAACGTGGGCTTACCCATCT
>DAWS01000024.1:2016-3637 GCA_002506025.1 Euryarchaeota archaeon UBA111
GGCTTATCATTGATGTAGAAATTGCCAGCCGAATATCTCAAAGCAGCCATTGCAACCTCTATATCTTCTCTATTTGCGGCAAAAATTGAGCCGGTTAAAGCATATTCTGAGGTATTGTCACAAAGGTCAAGAGTTTCAATAAACTCGTGGTCAGGATATACGTAAATGGATAACACAGGGCCAAAAATTTCCTCAGCCATGGTCTCATAATTTGGATCTGAGCATACTATTGTGGTGGGTTGAACAAAGTAGCCAGTAGAGTCATCATACTTACCTCCAGTCACAATCTCACATCCAGAATCTCGATTAGCACGGTCGATGTAACCAGCAATGTTATCGAAGGATTTGCGATCAATAACTGCCCCCATAAAGTTGGAAAAGTCCTTTGGGTCTCCCACAGATATCTTGCTGACCTCGTTCACATAGTCATCTTTTATTGCGTTCCAAACCGACTCAGGAATGTAGGCTCTACTTGCCGCACTGCATTTCTGCCCTTGGTATTCGAACGCTCCTCTGATTAGCGCCACTGTCAGTGCTTTTTGGTCGCAATTTGGATGAGCAACAATGAAATCCTTACCGCCGGTCTCACCGACAATTCGTGGATACGATCTAAGGTTAGCTAGATTATTTGCCACATCTTTCCACATTTGTCTAAACACTGAGGTTGAGCCGGTAAAATGAATGCCAGCAAGCATTGGGTGTGAGAGACAGATATCACCAATCATACTTGCTTTACCTGGGATGAAATTAATCACACCATCGGGTAATCCAGCATCCATCATTAGGCGCATGAGATAATAATTGGACAAGTAGGAGTTACGACTCGGCTTCCACACTCCGGTATTACCCATAATTGCCGCAGACGATGGTAGATTAGCCGCAATGCTGCTGAAATTGAATGGAGTAACGGAAAACACGAAGCCTTCTAACGGACGCACTTCGCTTGAATTCCACATCGACGATGGTGATACTGGCGGTTGCAAATCCTCGTATATCTCCCGGGCATATTGAACATTGAATCGCCAGAAATCAATTAACTCACAGGCTGAGTCAATTTCCGCTTGGTGACAGGTTTTTGATTGGTTGATCATGGTGCTTGCATTAATCTTAGCGCGATATTCACCCTTCAACAGTTCACTCGCTTTGAGAAATATTGCTCCTCTCGCTTCCCACGGCATTGTTGACCAGTTTTTGTGGGCAGAAAGTGCCGCATTTATTGCATTGTTAACTTCCTGTTCCCCTGCCATGTGGACTCTGGCTATCACATGACTGTGATTATGTGGCATGACTTGTTCAACCACATTGTCGGTGTATACTTCAACCCCGTTTATGATACAGGGGATTTCAATTACTTCGGCACTCTGTCTAAGCAATTCAGCCTTCAATTCAGCTCGTTCCGGACTACCCGGTAAGTATCCAAGAACTGGCTCGTTTGCGGGTGTCGGCGGTGTTGCTATCTTATTCACCATGGTTCAGCGTATCGAAGCCGTCTATTGAATTTCACCCTAATACAGGTGAGCAAATTTTTTCCGGATTTTAGAGATTTTTGGTCCGACGACTGCCATGCAGTATCCTTGATATGGATTTCTTGCGTAATAATCGTGATGATATTCCTCTGCTA
>DAWS01000024.1:4034-4614 GCA_002506025.1 Euryarchaeota archaeon UBA111
GGTTGCATTTCGTCGATTTTTTGTTCAGCAACTGCCCGTTGTTCATCGTTTACTGGCATTATGCAACTGCGATACTGAGTTCCGATGTCGTTGCCTTGACGATTAAGTTGAGTAGGGTCGTGAACGGTAAAGAAAATGTCGAGGATTGTGTCAAAAGAGATGATGCTTTCGTCGAACTTAATTTCTACTATTTCTGCATGTCCAGTAACACCATCACAAACAGAGCGGTAATCTGGATTGACGGTTTGCCCGCCAGCATAAGCCGGTAATGCTGATTTGATTCCCTTCATGCGTTTGTATGCACCCTCAGTACACCAAAAACAACCACCACCTAACAACGCTCTTGCCATAAAATGAATATGTCACTTATTAGTTATCAATACTCGTATAATTGAGGGAGTAACATACAATAACAAAACATCACTTGAAATATTAAATTCTTAGCACTCTACTCATGGAGTGGTCTACAGACCCAAAAATGCTCGAAAGAAGGGCATTTTACAAACTCGGTGAGAAAGTCTACGACCATCACAAAAAAGTCTTGATCATTGGTATCTTCTCTTGTCTGCTACTTGGTTCG
>DAWS01000125.1:0-906 GCA_002506025.1 Euryarchaeota archaeon UBA111
AAGTTGGGGTAATTTGCCAGCCTTGAGGTAAATTCTCTGCCAGTTCAATGCTGTAGGTATCATCGCCATTACCGGTGTTTGTAAGGGTAAACGAAAATGAACCAGTGCCACCGGGTGATACGCCGGTTTCAGTCACTTCATCGGTTATTTCCAGGCCATAATATTGAGGGATTGTGACCCTAACATCTTCTTGACTAGAGATGCCTGATTCGCTTGAGACTTCTAGCTTAATCAGGTGACCATCTTCCAAGCTCAGTGATGATGTGACATTAGGCATCGATATTCTGAATCTAACAGTTGTTGAGCTATCAACCGAATCATCTTCAAGGTCTTCTCCAATGCCTAGGATTACCTCAGTTTGGCTTACCCAGTCAGTGCCGTTGTAGACCTCGACTGTCCAATCAGCCGAGTCTGCTGAGTTACTTACTCTTCCTTCCACTGTCAGCAAATCACTAGTCTCGGTCCCTTCATATACAATTTCCAAGTCAAACTCTATTGCATCATATGCCTCTTCATTTACTACTGCTGTTAACATACCTGTTTCAATGAATGTTGCGTTGGTAATCGATGTTGAGTTGATATTAGCACTTGAAAGTGAGTTAATTGCCCTGGTATATGTCAAGCGCACGTCGATTATACCTTGCTCTACAACGCCGAATGAATTACCAGAATATTCCATATCTAGCATCTTTTGGTGCTGGATTGTGGTGAACTCTGAGGATATCTCGAAGTCACCTACTGGCAGTAACAAATCAACTTCGCCATTAGCGTCTAGTGTGTAATTCCAAGTAGCATCCAAACCTGTATCTATGGTTATTTCAACAGGGTGCATTAGCATATCACTGCCAGAACTATCAGACCCAGCGTGATGGTCAGCAAGTTGAATGTCTTGCCAGTGAGATTCTA
>DAWS01000125.1:1329-2701 GCA_002506025.1 Euryarchaeota archaeon UBA111
GTATTGTCATCTTTGACTTGACTTTCAACTACTACTATCCAATTCCCAGGTTCGACACTGGTTGACCAAGTCAACTGACCGTTTTCGTATACGCCTGAAATCGCAATTGGCTCGGCTTCTCTACCAGTTTCTGGGTATAGCGTGATGCTTGCATCAGTCAAACTTGCTACCTCATCCTGCATAACAGAAGTTACTGTTCCACTCACGGCAACATTATCTGCTACTATCGCTAGATCTTCAATTACAGAACTGGTATTGACAATAATGCCATCAGTTCCATTGGACTGGTAGTAACCCGAAGAATACCCGGACTTCTCAACTGACACGTTGTAAGTTTGCATTATTGGAACGCTTTGGAACCATACACCTAACTCATCAGTCTTTACTTCATGTAACACGATACCGTCTGTCGAACTAATTGTAACATTTACATCGGCGATTGATTCGGTAAAGTCAACCATTCCGTTCTCATTCCAATCCCAAAATATCTTGCCGCCAATCACCACTTGCAGTTCAGCCTCAACTACACCTAGTTCGACATCTTCATCTCCAGTTGCATCAAATATGTATTCACCTTCGCTTATTGTCCACAGTTTGTCCCCAGTTTCCTTGTCGAGGCTCAATGTCCAACTACCCGGCATTATTTGGTCGGATACATTGCCACCGTCGTCACTGGGCGCTAGGGTAACATTACCGAAACCGTCGTTGCTTACAGCAATCACTCTGGCGTTGGTAACATACTCATCCGTAAGTGATTCTGTTAGAGTAAAGTTCACTGTAACTGCCTCGGCGAGAATCAGGTTTAGGTCTGTTCTGGTTGAGCTATCATCGTCAATGACAATTGGGTAGCGCAATGTGTAGGTGGTATTTTCAACTGCTTGTGGAGAGATGATTACAAGCCATTCTCCAGATGGTATATACTCGCTGAAGTTACCATAATCATTGGTTGTAGCAGAGAGGAATTGGTCATTCGACTCGTTGTATAATAAGAATTGAACATTGGATAAGTTGTCTGAACCAACGGACACCTTACCGGTGAACAAACGCTCATCTGATAACTCGATTATTACTTGTTTATTATCATCGGCAAACATGCTAACAAATACTTCCTGACTGGTCGAAAATGTATTGAAATCCGTTGCGTTTTCATCATCTGCGTTAGTGTAGGAGGTTTGCACTACATAGGTTCCGGGCATTACACTCAAAGAACTCATTCCTTGTTCGTCGAAATCTACTTCAGTTAAGTTGTATGTGTGGTTGTAAAACGATGGGATAAATTCAACATTGGCAAACTTGGGAGTTCCTTCTGAACAGTCACCTAAAGATTCAGCAACGAGACAAACCATGACTTCAATATTCATTGGCTCTAGGT
>DAWS01000015.1 GCA_002506025.1 Euryarchaeota archaeon UBA111
ACGATAACATATAGCAGTGTAATCAAAAGTAGGGAAATAAGCATCCCCTGTGGTAGGTTCTTTTCAGGTTCCTTGACTTCACCACCCAGTGCTCCAGCCTTGTAGATTCCAGCATAGGCAACAAATACCAGTGCAGCAGCCTCAGCAACCAAAACAGGGTCACTGGTTGCGACATCAAATGCGCCATCAATAGGACGGGAAAACTCAAAACTTGCATCAAATAACTGAATTGCACAGATTATCAATATTAATAGGGTTGTAAGGGCAAGTATCGGTGTTTGAAACGCTTTAACTTTCTTTATACCAAGGATATTCAAGATTGTAATTAGTGCTAGCGCTGACATGATGACAAATGTGGAATTTGTTTCAATTTCAAGATAATTTGTTACCGCATACATGTAAGCCGAAAACCCGATTAGAGCGAACGCTGATTTCAACAGGAATGAAGCCCATAAGCCGAGGCCGCTAATGGTTCCAATCAGGGGGCCATATGACCGCTCAAGATAGACATAGGCTCCACCATTGACCGGCATAGCAGAGGCTAACTCAGACTTTGAAAGCGTCCCCGGTAAGAAGACAATACCAGCTAGGAGGAATGCCAACCAAATACCTGTTCCCATTACGGAGGCAGCAAAGGATGGTAAAACAAACAATCCGGACCCAATACTTGCAGCAACGGTGACAATAATTACCCCGACCAGCGTAAGTGAGCGTTTGATGGTTGATTTCACATCTGAGACTACACCAGTTAAGTCACCTTTCAATAATTTTCCAGCAGTAGATTTCACATCCATAGTATCATCACCCTCAATTTGTATTTCGTTTGACAAGCGTTTGTAGCATTATCTACAGAGACTGGCAACGCCCGAAAGTAGTTATTGATTACTAATGAAATCGGTTATTTTTGGTCAGAATTGCTGATTTATATGCTGGCGATAACTTTCATCTCAACTGCGATAGGGGTTGGTAAGGCTCTTATTGCTAAAGTAGTCCTAGTTGGGCCTACTTTACCGAGTGTTTCAGCCCACACTTCGTTATAGCCCTTGAAATCTCTATCCATATCTATCAGAAACGATGTCACGTCAAGCACATTGTTGATCGATGAGCCAGCCTCCTCAAGAATTCTTGCGATATTATCGACAACTGCTTGTGTCTGCGCCTTGATATCGTAATTTAGCGCATTACCGTTTGAGTCGTGAATTGGCCCGCCTGGTATCTCATTAGTACCCGGTTGTCTCGGCCCGACCCCTGACAGATAGAGCAGGTCACCCACCTTACGAGCGTGCGGGTATGCTCCTACGGGTTTCGGGGCAGAATTAGTATTTACAGAACCCTCAGCTTCTGTTGGCTCCCACAAAGCGGGACCGTCACTTTGGTCAGTTTCAACCGTATTTATTGTATCTAACACACCTCGTTCGCCACTGAAAACCTCGACATCATCTTCATCATATTCTTTATCTCCAAATCCTGAATGAGCTGGATTTAGGTTGACGACCGCGCAACCAGCGCCATGAATCGCTTCATATGCCAATACCTTCCCTGTTAGGTCGTTGCGATTGTCATTCATTGCCGATAACCACCACATTGGTTTGAAATTAACCACCTTCTGGACACGAATTTGCTGTTGTATGGTTCGTGATAACTGCCCCACATCCTCGAGTCTACCAGCCGATAAAAATTCGAGAATTTTCTGATTCCACTCGTCGTCTTTGAGTGAGTGAATTCGGTCATTCTCCGGCTCTATATGTTCGGTAAACATACGATTTGACAGCGACATGGCAGTTATTGCCACCGCCTTACGACCGGTTTTCCTAACTATTTCCTTACAAGCCTTGGCCAAAACTGTGGTTTCGCTACGGTCAGCATAAACATTTGAAGAGACTATGACTGCTGGAATTTTGTTGTCTGGATTGAGCAGTGTCAAAGCAACCACAGAACCGACATCAATTGGAAACCCGCGATAATTAACACATCGACTTTGTAGTCCACGAGCTTTACTTTCCGCGTCCCACAATGCAGCAAACTCAGCATCGATATTGAATGAATAATGTATTGAACCTAGTTCATGAAAATCATGGTCAACCATGACCCATTCAGGATTTGGATCAGATATCAGTTGATGGCCGATGATACTCGGCCAAGTTGTCGAGTAAATAATCAATAAATCTGCTTCACTATCTTTGATTATCTGTGCTGCATCATCGTATGCCTGCCTTAATTTACCCCAACCTTCATTCAGATCAGGAGCTAATACAGTGTGTGGATGAACTGGAACAACGAAGGACTCCACAATTTCACCTGCTGACATAATCATGCCTCCTTGTATCGGTATACTGGCCATTCCACAATCGCATTGCCTGTGCCAATTATAGTCCCGTAACCGTGTAGTATGGCGGGATATTTGGGGACCTCCAGAGTTGATAGTAACCAGGTAAACGCGCCGCCGTCGGTTTCAGCGATTGCCTGTTCAGTAAATTCGGGCATCTCGTCGATAATACGTTGACACTGACCAGTTTTCATGTAGTCTATGATTCGCATATCCCACAGGTGCATTGCGTGGCTAGTAATGTGTTCTTTACTCATATCTTCGGGTATTTCCGACTCGGTAGTAAAATGCCGATGTGACAGTGAATTGCTGGCTAGAACAACAACTTTTTTTCCGCTTTCGATAATTGCTTCCCGCGTAACGCGACCTAACTCAACCATCATCTCTTGCATTACCTCAACCGAGTAGTATGCTCTGGAGCGGTTACTCGAAATTACGACCAATGGCTTGTCCCACTCTGGCCTAAACATGTGACCAGTGGTTATGGTTCCATAATCGACTCTAAAGTCAGGATTAGTCATCATCTTAACCGCTAATCCTGCGCTGTGTGCTTTGTCATGAATTTGCTTCGCCAAGTCTACATCTACATTCATGTCATAATGATAGCGAAATAGGTTGGGGAACACGGGGTCTACGGATAGGCTTTGGAAATTTTCCAGACCGAGAAAATGGGTTCCAACATAGGTTTGCCAATGTGGTGAAAGAATTACTATTGCATCATAATCAACATCTTTTAGCGATTCTCTAAGTCGCTCATAGCCCCATCTGAGTTGTTCCCAACCACCCTCAGCCACAGGTTCATTTTGTTCAGGATTCTCTGCGTAAACCAAGTGTGGTGGGTGGGGTGCTAAACAGCCTGCAACAATCTCGCCCTGCGCCATGTTACATGCTAGGAGTATGTTGCCTATATCATAAGCGGATGGAATATACATTCCCTAAGACTCAAACGACAGCGGTGATTGGGTAGATTATGGACGATGGCAAAGTAGAGCCTGCTCCCTATGCAAGTTCGTCTAATGAATCTGATTTGGACAGGGTTAGAGGTTTGGATTTCAATACTGGTTTTCGACATATCATTGCGCCAGCAGTATTTGGTATGGTATTTGGCATGATTTTCCAACTCTACATTGTCGAAAAATATGGTTGGCCTTCACCACCACAAGGCGCTATTATCGCATCAATCTTACTTTCTCCGCTGCTTTATTTTACTTTGGTGAGAGACCAGCCCTCACGATGGTATGAGTATACTCTAGGTTTGGCATTACCTGGATCGATATTTTTCACGATGTGGTTTTCTGGCTGGGGTGCGGTATTTTGTGGTGGATACGGTGCTTTACTACTGTGGGTTTGGATTTCCACTTCTTGGGGTCGATTTGATTTGCCGCCATTTAGATACGGTGTATGGCACGCGTTTGCCGTTGACATCGGTGCTTTTTCAGGAGCGTTACTGGTTTACAGTATCGGGCTATGAAGTATAACTCTCGGAATCATTCGGGAAATCTCCGGTCCTCACGTCCTCACAGTATTGCTTTACAGCACCGTCAATAGACTCTGCAAGGTTGAGGTATCTGCGTAAAAATCGAGGGGAGAAATCCATGGTTATACCAAGCAAGTCATGCAATACCAACACTTGGCCGTCACAATCTGGACCAGCACCAATGCCGATTGTTGGTATATTGATTGCTTCACTCACCCGTTTTGCCAATTCGCGTGGTATTTTCTCCAAGACAATGGCAAAACATCCCGCCGCTTCTAGAATTTTCGCATCTTCGATTAATTTAGTTGCTTCCGCATCCTCTTTTGCCCTTACAGTATAGGTGCCAAATTTGTAAATTGATTGAGGAGTTAACCCGAGATGACCCATGACTGGTATTCCAGCGGTGAGTATACGTTTAATCGATTCAACAATCTCTTCTCCTCCTTCCAGCTTTACTGCGTGACCTTCGGCCTCCTTCATTATACGAATTGCCGATTCTAAGGCAATTGCAGAGTTGCCTTGGTAAGTTCCAAACGGCATGTCAACAACAATCAGTGCTCGATCAACTGCTCGCTTCACACACTGCGCATGATAGATCATGTGGTCAAGGGTCATGGGCACGGTAGTTACCTGTCCAGCCATTACATTGGAAGCGGAATCACCCACTAGAATAACATCTACACCACCATTGTCCACCAGTTTGGCGAGTGAATAGTCGTATGCAGTCAGCATGGTGATTTTTTCACCTGCTCGCTTCATTTCTTGGAGCGTGTGAGTCGTGACTTTTTTTGCTTGACCGTGAACGGACATGGCCTTGCCACCTGCTTTTGAGTTTTGAAGGTCACGCTAGCCATTTTTGAGTTCAGACATCCATTTCGGCTAAGAATCTTGTAAGCTGTAAAAATACCTCTTTCAAATCTGGACAAGATAGTAGTTGATATTTATACTCTGGGTCACTGATAGTGAGGGCTGCGACGGCAAACATCGACGATGAACTTTCATCGATTACCATTTCGGTTCTGTCTTCGATCCAATCATCCAGGGCATCTTTTTCAATTTGTAAAATGCCGCCAATTTTGCTTAAGATTCCGTTGAGAGTGGCTTTCAATTCAGTTTGTTGAAATGGCGTTAATTCATGCTCATCATCGAGATAACTTACATCGGCTGAAAGGTATAATTTTGAATGTTCACTATCATCAGGTATACGCTGCATAATGGTTTCCAAATCAGGTAGTATGCCCATTTCAGGAATTAAATCGGCCATGCTCTCGTCCTCGAATGGAGGTAGTGCTGGGTCAATAACTCGGTCTACTCTGAATCTCCTACGTCCAACAAATTCAATGAAGTGATTGCTGCCTTTGGTTTCGTGACTAATTATTTCCGCCTCGCATCCGAAGGTTCTGGGTCCGTTCCAACCGTTATGAAATGTCAATGGATCTGTCATTATCATGCCAAACGGTTTGTCATCCAGCAGGCAGTCATCAAGCATTTGCCGATACCGGGGCTCAAAAATTCTCAGGCTCTGAATTTCACCGGGAACCAACACCATTGGAAGAACAAATAATGGCAGGTTCTCGGCGGCCATAGAAGAAAATCAGCAGTTCTGCTTATCAAGATATGTTCAGTCATCTTTTACACATATATTGGTTAATTCCGAAAAGAAGTTGAGCGACCAATCACCACCTTCCCGTCCAACGCCGGAATTTTTTACTCCTCCGAAGGGTGTTCTTAGGTCTCTATGCAACCATGTATTCACCCATAAAATGCCACTCTCAACTTGTTCTGCCACCGCTTTCCCACGTTCAGTATCTGAAGTCCAGACAGAACCCGCAAGGCCATATTGAGTGAGGTTTGCCATGTCTATTGCCTCTTCGTCCGAACTGAAACGGTGAATTGTTGCAACTGGTCCAAATATCTCCTCTGTTGCGCAGCGTGAATCTATGGGAATCCTGTCAATCAGTGTGGGGGCGATAAACGCTCCATCCGCATTTGGCTTTGGTAGTGATAGTTGCTTGCCACCAGTGAGTATCCTGCCATGCTCATTGGCTGCTAAATCTATGTAAGACAAGATTTTATTCATGTGTTCTTGAGAGATTACTGAACCTATGTCGGTATCCGTCAATTGTGGATTTCCTACTGTCATATTGCTCACCTCGGAAACCAACTTTTCGACAAATTCATCGTATATTGCATCAGCAACCAAAATTCTTGAACCGCACAAACAGACTTGACCTGAGTTGGTGAATGCTGCTCTTGCAGCACCTTGGGCAGCAATGGATAAGTCAGCATCATCCAGTATAATCGTAGCGTTTTTTCCCCCCAACTCAAGTGACAATTTTTTGAACATTGGGGCAGCTGTCGCAGCAACGATTTTACCGGTCGCAGTTCCACCAGTGAACGAGATTGCACTTATCTTTGGATGCTCGACAATAGCTTGACCAACGATGCTACCAAGGCCGTGCACAATGTTAATCACACCTTTTGGGAAGTTAATCGAATCTAATACTTCGCATAATAAATTGGCCGTGAGGGGCGTCAGTTCGCTCGGTTTGGCAACTATAGTATTGCCCATAACCAAAGCAGGGGCAATTTTCCAGGTGAGTAAGTACAACGGTAGATTCCACGGAGTGATTAATCCAACAGTGCCTACCGGTTTACGGATTACATAATTGGTTGCGTCGGCCATTTCAAAGCGCAATTCGGCCAAATTCTCCGCATGGTCGGCAAAAAAGGTGAAATTACTCACGCTTCGATTTGCATCAACTCGTTCAGCAAGTTTGACTGGTTTTCCTGTGTCGATACTTTCTAACATTGCAATCTCAGACTTTCGTAAATCAAGGGCAGCAGCAATCTTTCTCAGCCAATCAATTCTCTCATTTAGCGGTGTAGTTGACCAAATGGGTTGAGCATTGGTAGCAGATTTGACTGCCAATTCCACATCCTCAGCGGTTGATTCAGGAATCTGTGCAATAACGATGTTTTCTGCTGGGTTTAGATTTTCTAGATAGTTACCATGAAACGGCGGTATGAATTTACCTTCGATATAATTCTCCAACTGCAATATTACACCTCAATGTCATAGGTCCATCGATCCTTGTCTGGATCCCATTCATCCCAAGTGTCAATATTGCTTAGTGATTCTACATATTTTGGCGGGACTATTCCAGGTACGATAAATGCTTTCTGACGGTGCAGAGGATATGGGTTTCGAAGGTCTATACCCAGCACGCCCAAGACAGCTCGAGCAACATACCATGTTGCCTGAGAATTCCATCCGTGAGCGATTTTGATAACAACTCCTAGACCTTTTGGATAGTCAGGATGTTCAATGGCTAAGCCGAGTAAGCCATCTGCACCCTCTTTGGCAATTACCTTGCCTTCGCCTGCTTTGAGAATGGTTGAATCTAGGCGATTGAAGCCACCCACTAAATCTGGATGTCTGACCATTGCTTCCCATATCCAGTCATCATTTTTGTCTCTGACTAGACCTGCATAAATCTGGGCCAGTTCTGCTACAGTGTTTGACACGGTTGGCAGTCCACAACCGTCCTTGGCTATTCTGAGTGGTTGCCAATCTTCGCCAAGGTATGTCCTAATCTGCTCCATGTAGGCTTGGAATACTTGATGGCTTGGCAAGGTGTAACCTGCCCGGTTCCAACCCTTTTTGCGACATCCGTGGAGGATCGCCGAATGTTCCCCAGAACAGGTATGATACCATCTTCTAGGCCGACGGACTTGCCGCCCAAATTGAATCAAAGGGACGTCAAGCGGAGTAAGCATTAGCGGCCATTCCTCCTCAGAAAGCAGTGATTGCGCAGCAGCAACGTGCTCAGTATCACCATTGTGAGAGGCAACTGAAATCGCTTTCTGTTCCCAAGTTGCATCACTTAATTCGTCAGTGAATGCTTTCAACATAAATGGCTTCATCATCGACCGACCATAGCACAATACATTGCCTCCAAAAGAATGGATTACCTCATCGCCGTGTGACCAGGCCACTGCTCCGTGAATCGTCGTTTCGGAAACTCCGTTGCGTCGATAATCAACTAACGGTTCCCAGTCTACTTGTCGCCCAGTCGCAATCCC
>DAWS01000108.1:0-1996 GCA_002506025.1 Euryarchaeota archaeon UBA111
ATAACAATCGTAGGCATAGAAAATTTTACTGTCAAACCAAACCAATATCACATTTCTCTAGCCGATGTTGAAACAAATCAAGCATTTGACGGCTTGGCTGATGTAATTTTTATCTGTTCAAAGGCCAGTGATGTCGAGAACCTGTTGACATTAGCTAAACAACTCAGCCATAAGTCAACTAATATTTTGGTGCTAAGCAATGGCTTGGGTCACTTAGAGTCGGCAATTGATGAGTTTGGCTCACACAGAGTAATCCCTGCTACAACCACTCACGGTGCGTGGCGTAAAAATCCCGGAATAATTCATTGGGCTGGTAACGGGGCGGTCAACATTGGTCGATCTTATAATAGTCCAACAAGAGAGCAGTTATCTGATTTATTTGATGTTCTAGAACAATCAGGATTGAATCCAAAATGGATTGATGATGGTGCAAAACTAATTTGGTCTAAGGTTTTGCTAAATATCGCTATTAATCCAATTGCATCTATAACTGGTAGAGTAAATGGCGATTTACTTGAGCCAGAAATGTTCGAAACCTGCGTTGAAGTCATGCTGGAAGGTGCAAGGGTGGCACGTTTGGAGGGAGTCACACTCGATGATGATGAAGAACTAATTGCTAACTTGCGGCTAGTCTTGGAACAAACCAAGGACAATAGGTGTAGTATGTTGCAAGATATTAGGAACGGTAGGTTAACTGAGATTGACTTCCTTAACCGGATGGTGGTTAACAAAGCAGAAAAGTATGGGTTGTCTACACCACTGAATCAACTGCTCAGTAAGTTGGTAGAAGATTTGACGTTATACTAGGTCTGTATTGAAATGAAGGCCCCGATTTTCTGTTCGCAATAAGGCGTCTTCTATGACTAAATTGGCTACTTGAATAAGATTTCTTAATTCGACAATTTGTCTTGAAGGGATAGAAGATTTCCAGATTATGTCAATTTCTTTTTCGAGAAGTTTTATCCGACGTGCTGCCCGGTTCAACCGTCCGTTATTTCTCACGATGCCAACCTCACTAGACATCGTGTCCTTCAACATCGCCAAATCATTGACAATTGGTGAGTGTTCAGTCAATATGTCCAAACCATCAGCCCGCCACTCCGGTAATTCGTGAGTAACGCTCTTTGGCGGATTATTGATTATGTGAGTCGCTGCTTTATCGGCAAAAACCACAGCCTCGAGAAGACTGTTTGATGCAAGGCGGTTGGCCCCATGCATGCCAGTGCAAGCCACTTCTCCAATAGCATACAGGTGTTCGATAATACCTTGCCCGTCTTTTGTTCGTGGTCTGCCAAAGTCATCCACATCCAATCCACCAACTATGTAATGTGCGGCCGGAGAAACTGGTAAATCGTCATAGCCTAGTTTTAGGTTATACTTGTCCAAATGGTTCTGCATGTTGGGAAAGGAGTTCATTAGCATATCTTTGTCTAGGTGGGAGGTGACAAGGAACGCATACTTGTTACCCGTCTGTTTTAGATTTTGATCTATCGCCCGTGCCACTATGTCCCTCGTCGCCATTGAGCCCAGGTCAGAAAAAGCCAATGTGAACGAAAATTTATCTGGCGAAGGGGGCTCTATGCCTTTAGTAAAGGAATGCTTACATTCTTCTTGCCACGACTTTAATCCTTCATAGTCAAGGATAACCCCACCTTCTCCACGTAATGCTTCAGTAATCAGAAATGGCCGACCGTTTTCTATTGCTAGTGCTGTTGGATGAAACTGAATGAATGCCATGTCCTTGACCGCTGCACCGCTACGGTAAGCCATGGCTACCCCATCGCCTGTGGCAACACTTGGATTCGTGGTTTTAGCCCATAATTGTCCAACTCCACCAGTTGCAATAACGATTGCATCGGCTGATAGTGTTATGACTTCTTTAGTTGTTTGATCGAAACACCAAACACCGCAAATTCCATCCTCGGGCTTGCCATGTTGTCGCTGTATAAGGTCAACTGCGAGGGTATTTTTCATCAATGTAATATTTGGGTGCTGC
>DAWS01000108.1:2382-8753 GCA_002506025.1 Euryarchaeota archaeon UBA111
GCATGCAATATACGGCGCTCGGAATGTCCTCCTTCTTTGGCTAGTTTGAAATCGCCTTGATTATCTTTCTCGAATTCTACACCAATGCTTACTAACTGATTAATGCAATCTGCGGCTCGTTCTATGACATCACGCACAACCGTTTCATTGCATAAACCGTCACCAGCCTGCAGTGTGTCAATTATATGAGCATCTTTGGCACCTGAGTTTGTCTTGTCCAATATGCCAGCGATACCTCCTTGAGCCCAGTTGGTTGACGAATCTTTTACTCTTTGTTTGGTGATAATAACGACCTTGTGGTCATTATTGGCTAACTTAAGTGCTGAGAATAAACCAGCGATGCCGCTGCCGATTATCGCAATTTTCGACATAGTGAGCAAATGGTGCTAGGTAGGGCTCTCTTTTGAACTGTTTGAGCGATAGCACTATCAAATCAATTCACCGTCGTCATCACATGGGAGGACTGCGGCGCAACATCGCTACCGTCATTGGAATTTCGATGGTTATTTTCGTAATAGCCAATGTCCAATTTGGTTTGGTTGCTCCTGAATTAATAGAAGGGGCAGACAACTCGAAAATTGATGTTTTAAAAATGCTTGAGCCGCACTGCGCTGTTTCGGAAATTGAATCAGAGTTAGCTCAAGGAAACGATAGTTTCTGTCTCGGTAATTCCGGTGATTGGAGCGGTGCTGATTTGTTGCTGATGGCAGAGGGATTATTCCTAATATTTGTCGGTAAGTTTAGATTTCCACAACAGGGTCGATGGGCAAAACGCTTCCGAAGAATGTCATTCGTTGGGGGATGTACACTATTTGGCTTGGCCATCCTCGACCGCTTAGAGTATCTTCCCAAATCTGTTAGTTCAGAAGGCATTGCAACTCTGATTCCTCTTGATGTTTCACCCCTTGCAGTCCAATTGGGCATGGCCATAATTGGAGCATACATGATGCGTGGCCCCAAGTATTGGGAGGCGGAAGCGATCGATTTGACCAATAAAAGATTGGAAAAACGCCGTGAAGTAGCCGATAAATTCCGCTCCAAATATGGCACAGCAGCACAGCCACTATCAGAACTTCATGGCAAACAGCAACGAGTTGCTCGCTCCCCTTTGATGCACAGAGATTCTAGACTAACTATGCAGAGCAATAGTTCCCAAAGTGTTCAAGCGACTTGTCCATATTGTGATGGTGCGGGTTGTAAAAAGTGTAATTTTTCCGGCTCAATTTAGTATTATTCGGTGAACAATCCGCCCTCTAAAAATCGGCGTATTGAGCGCTCAAGACTAGTATACTTTAAGACCCCTAGAGACCCGCTCTAGAGATTAAGGTTGGATTTATTTTCCGCTTGAGGGATTGGGATGTATCTTAAAGCACTTGAAGTATCGAATTTTAAATCGTTCAGAGGAGAAGTGGTTGTACCACTAGAACGTGGATTTACAGCAATCACGGGACCGAATGGTTCTGGCAAATCAAATTGTGGAGATGCAATACAATTTGTGCTTGGCCCGAGGTCAAATAAGACAATTAGGGCGCAAAACTCGAAGGATCTAATCTTCAATGGCGGCAATAACCACAACGCCGCTCGTTCATGTAGTGTTACTCTAGTCTTTGCCAACCCTACTCTGGATAATGGCAGAAGGCGCCTGCCATTGAACATGGATGAAGTCAGAATGTCTAGGTCAATCAGACTAACCAAAAGCGGCAATGTGGTTACTAATTACCAATTAAATGGGGAAGAGTCGTCGCAGAAATCATTCCATAGAATACTGGGCGCAGCAAATGCTAGGCCTGACGGTTACAACATAGTGCTCCAAGGTGATGTTACCAGTTTAGCGAAAATGACGGCAAAAGAACGCAGGAAAGTGCTTGACAGTGTTGCTGGTGTTACGCTTTACGATGATGAAATTAGGAAGGCAGACCGGCAAAAAGATAGCGTTGATGATTATATCGAACGCATCAAACTGTTGGAAGACAATCAAAAAGCTCGACTTAAGGAACTGAAGAAACAGAAAGACCTTGCGGTCAAGGTAAAGGATTTAGTTGATGAATTAAATCAAGCAAGAATAATCTCCTATCAGGCAAGTTATGCTAGCCAAATTGCAGAAAAAGAGTATCAGGTAAATGAGCAATCTAGATATCTTGAGGAGGCCAACAACCTTGAGTTACAAGTTAGAGAGGGGTCGAAAACCCTACTCTCATTAGACGATCAAATAGGCGATTTACAAAAACAAATCGAAGAACTAACCGGCGGAGACGGAAAAGGACTGAACAAGGTTATCTTCGATTTACATCTAAAAATTGACACCAACAAAGACAAGATTTCCGATGCTGAATCGAAGGACACAGAGGAAAAATTAGAGCTTGGTGAACTAACTAATCAATTAACTAGTGCTCAACAAGCCTTAGAGGAATTTGTCAATACACTCAATTCCGCCAGGGATGATCTAGAGAACTCTACGGCTGCGCTAGAAGAGGCACAATCAGAAGAGTCTGCGGTCCAGAAAATAATGGAATCCTCTGGCGATGAAACGGCCTTACTCTCACAGCAACTTACCAAATTATTGGATGAATTAGAGAGTGCTAATCAAAACCTCTCTGATGCTCAGAATGAGGTGAATAAAACCGCAGTACAGGCCGAGCTGATTAGTGAACAACTTGCAAAATCCCAAGATTTAGCAGAGGAAAACCGGTTATCATTGGGCGAACTAGAGTTGCAAGGGGAGGAACTAAGCGGTGAAGTCTCAGGTATTGACCGGAATAAACTATCTAGAGATCTCATTACCGCTCAAAAAAGTGAAGAAAGGCTGGTGGGAGAGTCCCAGTTAATAGAGGGTAAATTAAGAGAAGCAGAGCGAACAAGAAACCGCTTACGCTCGGAAATGGAGAATTCGTCTGGTTCCAAAGGCATGGCTGGGGGTGCAGCAGCAGTAATTTCTGCTCGGGATAATGGTGAATTAACCGGCATTATCGGTACTATTGCTGAATTGTGCGCTCCCATAGATTCAACTCATGAGAGTGCCTTAGCAACCGCAATTGGCGGCGGAATGACCTCTATCGTGGTAGAGAGTGACGAAATCGCTGCAAAGGCAATCAAGTGGCTGGCTGAAAGGCGAGCTGGCAGAGCAACATTCTTGCCATTAAACAAATTGACCAACAACCGAGTTGCGGGTAAAGCGTTGATGGTATCAAAGAAGCCTGGAGTTGTAGGATTCGCACACGAATTACTAGATTATGATCCTAAAATTGACATCGCCATAAAATTTGTTTTACGAAACACTCTCATTGTCGATTCATTGAGTACTGCGAGGAACTACATGGGCGGAGTCAGACTAGTTACCCTCAGAGGAGATGTTACTGAAGCAGGAGGAGCTATGATAGGAGGCTCGAAGCGTAAAATGTCAGTATCATTTGGTGGTGGAATTAAAGGTGCTAGTGAGATAGAACGCTTGTCTGGTGAAATAGAAAAATTGCAATTAATGTCAGAGACCGTTACTGCAGCATTGCACCAAGCAAGGCGAGAGCAACAGCAGTTACGCAGTAGAATTAACGAACTCGCTGATAGCGATCAAGCGGTAAAACTCCAAGAATGGCGCTCTGAATTAAAACAAGCCAAATCTGCTTATAACAAATCACTTGGCGAGGTGGCTGAAAATGAATCCAAGTTGAAGGATTTAGAGTCCTTAGCCACGACTCAGTTAGATGATTTAGATACAGCCCAGTCGGTTGTTGCGGATTTGAATACTTCTGTGGCCACGACCCGTAATGAAATGGAAGCAGCCAGTCCTGAACATCTCAAAGATAGGTTGCACGCTGCACAGATAAAACGTGTTGATGCTGAGGGCGTTATGGCACAAGCACTCGCTGCCTTAGAAAGTGGAAGCGATCATGAGGGGCTGCTCAAGCAAAGGGTCGATGATTTAGCGACAAGGATAAACGCACTAAATGCTGGCATTATCGCTCGCAGTGAAATGATTGACAATCTGCAGGCAGCCATTGCAACAGATTCTATCGAATTAAAAGACCGTGAGGAAGAAAGAACGCAACTCTTGGAAGAGAACAAGGGACTTGAAGATGAAAGACTGGCTTTGGTTGATGAGCGTGCAAGCCTGAGAACCGAATTGTCACAAAAGTCGACAGATGCCCAGTCAAGGCGCCGTTTGAGTGATGAACTTGGGCGGTCAATACTGAATAAAGAGTTAGTAATCAATGAATTATTGGCCGATATGCAAGCCAATTTCATTCAACCAGCATCTGCCGAGGTGAGCTTGCCGTCTGTTGGCGATGCAGAAAAGCGAGTCAGGACTTTAGAAAGGGCAATGGAGAAACACGGTCCCGTTAATATGCTTGCTATAGAACAATATGCTGAGTGCGAAGAGCGATTAGATTCAATGAAAGTTGAATTCAAGCAATTGCAAACACGGCGAGCTAACTTGGTTGAAATAACTGAAAAACTAGAATCCCAGAGGAAAGACAAACTAATCAAGGTTCTAACTAAGGTAAATGAAAATTTCAAGAAGTCATATGAGATTTTGAGCGATGGCGGTAAAGGGGAACTCTACCTCGAAAATCCGGATGAGCCATTCAAGGGTGGCCTTGAATTATGGGCCAAACCTAAAGGTAAATCATCGAAGGTAAATCGTTTGCAACTTTCCGGAGGAGAACAATCAATGGCAGCATTAGCGTTGATTTTTGCCATTCAAGATTACGACCCTAGCCCATTTTACTACTTTGACGAAGTAGATCAGAATCTTGACGCAGTAAATGCCGAGCGAATCGCCGAAATGTGTCGTAAGCGCAGTAAACAGGCACAATTCCTTATGGTAACACTACGCAAGGTCTCTCTGCGCTTGGCAGATCACCACATTGGAATTACTCATGGTGGTGATGGCTGCAGTAGAAGAATTGTTGACTTCGACCGAGAGCGAGCAATTCAACTTAGTGAAATAGAATCTGCAAAAGATAATCCATTAGATGAGAGAATTAGTGCCATAGCGCTTGAAAAACAACTTGAAGCCAACACAGATATGCCAACAGTGCCAGAACCTTTGCCGCCTCCGAAGAGCCTAGGTGGTCTGTTAAATTTCACTGAGAGTGAAGAAACGGAAAGCGAGGGTCCGATTTCAGGTTTGATTGAGCGCACCAATGAATTGACCGAAGATATTGAAGAGCGCAGAGAGGTTGCCGATGCAATTCTTTCTATAGATGAAGAATCAGACGAAACTACGGAACAAATTGCCAGCGATGAAATCGTCGAAGATAACTGAAGGTGATTGCTTGACAACAAAACAATCAGTATTGGACAAATGGTTTCTTAGACAAGATATCATTAATCAATTATTAGAGTCAGGCGAAGAGTCCGAGTCTGCTGCTAAATTTGCTGAGCGAATAATGCCAGTAGTCGAGGCTGAGGAATCTGAATATCAATCATTAGAGGACCCATTTGATCGCTCTGTAGCTCTTGTTTTGTCTCTTGTCAAAGATCAAGAACTAAATCCTTGGGATGTTGATTTATCCACTTTTTTGAAAGTTTTTACCAAGAGAGTCCGTCTGGAATCTGATAAACTCAACCTACCAGCATGTGGTAGGCTGATTAGAATGTCTTGGGAAGTGCTAAATCAACAAGCAATTGTTTTATTCGATAGGGTCCAAAGTTTGGATCAAGAAGATGATTGGGAAGATGAGGTATATTTTGGTTGGGAATCTGATTATGACGATCAGGACTATCTATTCACTGCATCAATTTTAGATGGCGATGTTGATGAAATACTACCTTCACTGTTTGATGAAAGAATTAGGCGTGAGGAAGGTCGTCCTGTTACATTGGGTGAGTTACTATCTGCCTTCAAAGACGCAGCAGATGATGCTGAGGAATTAAAAATCCGCGAAGAAAACCGTATCGCTCATCAGGCAGAGTTAGGTGAATATTTGAACAATGTTGGCGGTAGAATGCATAACGAAGATCTCGAGGGCGATATCTTCCGCTGTTGGACGGCACTCAGAAAAACCTGTGAGAAATATGACTCATCAAAGGTGAAGGTGATTGATGTAATTAGTGAATTAGGTCAAATTTTAGAACAGGAAAATGGCATTGAGGCTCAAGGCTATGATGAAGAGGCTAAGGTTGCTTCATTTATTGCTAGCCTGTTTTTAACTCATAGGGGATTCGCACTAATCAGCCAAGATGAAGTTCCATATGGGGACATTATGCTTGAAGATCTATGGCCTAACATTGCCGATTTTGATGAAGTGAACTTAAGAATCGAAGAAAAGAAACGCCTGCAATCAGATGCCAACTCCAGTGAGGAAACCGGTTCAGTTCAATTCGCTAAAAAGCGAGCAGAGAAACTACGATTGAAGGAAGAGAAAGCACGT
>DAWS01000146.1 GCA_002506025.1 Euryarchaeota archaeon UBA111
TGTATCGGCTAAACCAGACTCAACCAGCGCTGAATCAACAATTGACAGATAGGTTCCGCGCTTAGGTTGGACAGAAGGTGTATCTACCATTTCCGAACCGTTGTCAACGTCTTTGCCACCAAGCATGATAAAGGGCGCTTGAGTAGGATCAGAGGGAATTCTCACAAAGCGTCGTGAGTATTCTGGTTCTGCAATACATCCGATCCACAATGCTAAACGGTCAACTCTACCTCTACCTCTTGAGGTCCAAGTCCAGGTTTTGTTCACACCTGGCCAAAAGCCATCTACTAACGACTCAACCTCTAACATCTGATTCTTCGAAATGCGTGGAGATAAATCCAAAAGGATTGCAGGTCCTTCTGAGGTTTCGTTCAGATGTTTCTTCCAGCCTTCAAAAATCTCGTCCAAACGGGGTGCCATCTCGGTTAGTGCATGCGCGCGGCTATTTCTTGGTCGTGCAGGGTCAAGATGTAGGAATCCTACTTGCTGTACCGATTTGCCAGCTTCCGCTAATGCAGCTAATACTTTATCTCCATCACGCCCATCACCAATTACAAACACTGTTTCGTTCAGTCTCTCAATCGACGTTCCCCCTCGCTCAGTAAACACCGTGCGAAAATTCACCGCACTGGCACGCGCCCTATTTTCATTCAATTCAACTCCAACGACCGGATGGTCGAGGATTTCCGAATATGCTGCGATTTGAATTCCGCTGCCGCATGCGCAATCGAGAATGATTCCTTCGGGAAGCTGATACTGTCGCAGTATGATTGCGCGAGAAAGTGCCACCTGCCACGGTGTTGCTAGTGGTTTTCCTTCATCTGCATGAAAAAATCTGAACTTTTCTAACGATGTTTTGTCTGGATTATTCTCGAACAGTCCTGTCGTTGGTTCATTCAACGGATAGACCAGTCTAGTCATGATATTCACTCTAAGTTCGCAACATCACTTCGGGTCATCAAACTCTCAAATTGTATTCCCGCAGAGGCAAATGCTTGGTCTGCGCCTTCCTCTCGGTCAACAATGCTGATTACTGCAATGACTGCACAATCAGTATCATTGTGGATACGTTCAACTGCTTTTATCGCCGAGCCCCCAGTCGTCGTCACATCCTCAACAATCACTATTTTACCACCTGCGGATAGTGATGAGCCCTCGATACCAGGTGGATTATTGGTCTTACGTCCACCCCTACCCTTGGGTTCTTTTCGTACCATAAAGCCACGACGAGTGGAATCTTTTGGGGACATCGTCACCGCAATTGCGGTTAATGGCACCGCACCTAACTCCAGACCACCAACAAAATTTGCTCCTAATTCATCCATCCTAATATTCAGTAATTCTCCAATTATATGACTCGCTTCAGGATGCATCATTACTGGTTTGGTATCAAAGAACCAACGCGACTTTTTCCCGCTTGCTAGAGTGAAAGCGTCATCGCTGCCTCCATCTATGAACGCTAGTTCACGGACTAAATCAACGAGTCTCGACCAGTCAGGATGGCTACGAATTGATTGCGACATGCTCAACGGTTCGTGGTCAACCCAGTAGGACATGAACTTTCCTTGAGAATTTTCAAAGCCAACCTCGGTTAAACCGGATATCTAGATTTACCGTAACAGGCAATTTTTGATAAGCGGCCGGCTTCCTTGCCAACTAGTGAGCGACATGTCGGATAAGGTCAAAGCGCAGTCGGACCTGAACCCGACTGATGGTATTGATCTAGAACGGCTAGAAAATGAGATGCTGAATTATCAGCAGTGGATGGATGAACGCACCGAAGATGCGTATCGCATTGCCGAAATTGCTCGTGGTAAAAATCTGGATTACAAACCATTTGTCGAAATCCCAAGAGCTGCAGACTTAGCCGGTCGGACAGAGAAATTGCTGGTTGAATATCTCGGAGAGTATGAAGTCGCAGATGACATTAGGAAAATGCTAGCACAGCATGATCGTGAGACTACATCCATGTTAATGGCGCAATCTGTGGCTCGTGGTTTTCGTGACCAAGGACATGACCTGGTAACTGCGATAGACGCAGGTCTACGTGTAGGACTAGCGATACTGACGGAAGCCGTGCTTGTAGCACCGCTTGAAGGTATCAGTGAGGTTCGCTTGCTTAACAATGTGGACGGTTCTCAATTTGTCTCAGTTCACTTCGCTGGACCTATCAGAGCAGCAGGAGGAACCGCCCAAGCATTAGCAGTGTTGATTGCAGATATGATTAGAATTGAATTAAACATCGGAAAGTATCAACCTACGACGCCGGAAGTTGAGCGAGTCAAAGAGGAGTTTGGGTTGTATCGAGGTAATCTCCAATATCGCCCAAGTCCCGAAGAAATTGATGAAATTGTTCGGGCTTGTCCTGTCATGATTAATGGTGAGTCCACAGAGCGCATCGAATGCTCTGGCTATGGTAATGTTAGGAATATAGATGAGGCTAGAATTCGTGGTGGTGTCTTGTTGGTTATTGGTGAAGGAATGTGTTTGAAGGCGCCAAAAATACGCAGACATACTGAGAGGATGAAAATTGCTGGTTGGGACTTTATCAGCAAATATGCGGAAAAGGATAAACAAAAAGAGGACTCAAATGAGATTAAATTCAAATCGCGCTTGACAGAGCCGATTACCAAATTTATGGACGACATAATTGCCGGGAGACCAGTGTTCGGCTCGCCACAAGAGCCCGGTGGTTTCCGACTCCGTTATGGCCGCTCACGGCCGTCTGGCCTTGCAGCCGCCTCTGTCAATCCGGCCTGTATGTTAGCAATGGACGACTTCATTACCATTGGAACGCAGATGAAGATCGAACGCCCCGGTAAAGCTTGTGCGATAACGCCATCCGATTATACCGATGGGCCTTGGGTCATCCTGCGTGATGGTCAATTTATCCGCTGTGATACGGTGCAAGAATTCAACCAAGTGAGGGATAACATAGCAACAATTTGGGACAACGGAGAGATAGTCATTGGCTATGGGGAATTCCTCGAGAACAATAAGCACTTAGTGCCTGCAGGATACTCTATTGATTGGTGGGCTAGTGACCTTATCGAGGAATTAGATGCGCCTGATTCAGTAG
>DAWS01000107.1:0-3506 GCA_002506025.1 Euryarchaeota archaeon UBA111
GGTATATTATCACCTTCAATACATGCCATCCGTCTACACTTTGTAGAGTGGATGGGTAAGTTTTACGACGGCAGTGGCAAAGCATTCTCGCCACTTGGCGGTCGAACCCTTCATGTGGAGGGTAAATCATAGTCCATCGGACAAAACAAAGGAGGTAGCAAAAATGAACAAGAATACCCTGAAAATGAGCCTAAGAACCCTGATCGTCTTGCTGGCATTGACCCTTGTAGCACAAGGCGTCGCTGCTCAAGATGCAAGTGACAGTGGAGAAGACACGAACGTAGGAAACATCGGTAACCTCGGTGTTGGTATTGCGCTAGGATTAGCCGGACTAGGTGCTGGCTACTCCCAAGCCGCAATCGGTAGTGCTGCAGTCGGCATGCTAGCCGAAGACGGCAGCAAGTTCGGTTACGCACTGATCTTTACTGCTCTACCAGAATCTATCGTTATCTTGGGCGCACTGCCATTGTTCCTTCAGTGAACATCGACCTTTGATAGCCGCACAGGCTGTCGGAGACAGGGAGGAATCAAGATGACGCTGGAAACATTGGCTAAAGATATCGCAGCAGCTGCAGAAGCAGATGTGAAAGCGCTTATCGACGAAGCCAAAGCTGAAGCAAAACAAATACTGGATGAAGCGAAAGATAAGGCTTCTACCATAACCGATGAAGCCAACTCTCGCGCTGAGCGAGAAGCGGCGCAAATCGCCCGTGAGGTTGTTGCTAGTGCAAGGCAGGCAAATCAAAAATCAATTTTGATTGCTAAACGCACGGCTATGGACGATACTCACGCAGCGGTGAAAGAACAACTAGCAGACCCAGGATTCAAAGGGCGTGCAAGCATGTTGAAGTCACTAATGGCTAAAGCTGACAAGGTCGCATCAGCAGACTTTGTCATCAGGCCAGTTGAAGTCGACAAAAAAGCGCTCAGTGATTTGAAAGGTAAGCGTAAAGTTGGCTCATCAGTAGACGGTCTTGGTGGCTTTATCTTGGAAGCCGCAGATGGTTCTGTATCATATGATATGAGATTTGACACCTTGCTAGAAACTGCATGGAGTCAATCACTTTCTGAGGTTAACAAATTATTGTTTGAGTGAGGTGATGATGTTGGCTGGAAACACTGCATATGTTGCTTCGAGAGCAAAATCTCGAAGGAAAAAACTTGCCGATTTGGCAAGAATGCGACAGTTAATCAACCAGTCAACAGACCAACTTACCGCCTCAGTTAGTAGCATGGGTTATGCTGATGAAGTGAATCTCTATGCTGGCAAGCTGAGCGGTGCAGACTTAGTAGAAGCAGCATTGACACACAACTTAGAAGCAGAATTATCTGACATACTGAAGATGTGTAATGGAAAAATAAGAGAGATTGTTGAAATCTACACTTCCCGTTTTGAATATCAAAATGCTAAGGTCGTGCTCCGCTCTGTAGTTAACGATGTGGAACTCAGCAAGGTGGCTAATTCGATCCTACCTGACCTAAATGAAATCAACACGCCTTGGCTTAAGATAATTGAAACTGCAGATGATTTACGCTCGGCTGCTTTGCAAATGCGGCGTAAACCATTCGGTGCTGACCTCAAAGCACTGCCGGAAGACGCCAGACTCGCTCAGTATGAAGACACGCTAGATAGACACTACTTCAAATCAGCACTCAAATCTCTAACTGCAAACAATCCAGCCACAAGATATCTGAAAGACTACCTTTCGATGGAAATAGACCATCGAAACATAATGAATATTCTTGAGGCAGATTCAATCGGTATCTCGTCTGAGGAAATCTCAAAATTGCTGATACCAGGTGGAAAAATACTCCCTACTAGGTCGTTTTCAACGATTGCCGCAGGGGGAAGGTCAGCCTTGTTTGATGTTTTGAGAGCGTCTTCGAAATTCGACATGGCTCATTTTGAAGGTCTACTTGAAGAAGTGGCCAAAGCAAGAAGCCTAGATTCAATAGTAACATGGTTCAAAGAACGGGAATATAAGTTCATGAAGAAAATGAGCTATCTCCATCCTATTTCTGCGCTACCAATAGTTTACTATGTTGCAATGAAGGTTCAAGAGGTTGCTGACCTGAGAATTATTGTCAGAGGAAGATTTGCTGGTCTACCAGCCGAAGTGCTTGAGGCGCACATTCTATGAGGTGATTATGTGGAGTTAGCTGTAGTAGGTTCGCAGGAATTCACCTTAGGATTCCAATTAGCTGGAATCTCAAACACCTTCAATCCAGAAACGGAAGACGAGATGTCTTCCCAACTAAAATCACTACTAAATTCAAAAGAGGTTGGAATTATTGTCATCGACTCGGCAATAATGTCAACCTTGCCGGAGAGGTTGAGAAATCAACTCTCCGCATCTGTCACCCCAACAGTTCTCGGAATCGGGACTGAGGAGGACACAACTTTGCGAGATACAATCCGCAAAGCAATAGGAGTCGACTTATGGAAATGAATTCCAACAAGGAGGAAAAAATATGAGCAATGAAGGAGTAATATACCGAATATCCGGGCCGGTAGTAACCGCCACTGGAATGAACGCAGCTATGTATGACGTTGTCAGAGTAGGTCATGAAGGACTTATGGGTGAAGTTATCGAACTTCACGGTGATAAAGCAGTCATACAGGTTTACGAAGATACCTCTGGTATTAGACCAGGAGAACCTGTGTTGAATACAGAAGAAACCCTCTCTGTGTCACTGGGTCCCGGTTTATTGACCCAGATTTATGATGGTATCCAAAGGCCTCTAGCAACATTGGAAGAAGTCATGGGCGTATTCATCACCAGAGGTGTTGATGCTGATGCTTTTGATCTTGAAAAGAAATGGACTTTCGAACCAGTAGTTGCTAAGGGCGATGATTTGGCCAGCGGTCAAGTAATTGGTCATGTGCAAGAAACTGAGACGATTGTTCACAAGATTATGGTTCCTCCAGGTATGAGTGGCAAAGTCAAGAGCATCAAATCGGGTGACTTCAATGTTACAGAAACCGTGTGCACACTCGACAACGGCACTGAATTACAGATGATGCAAAAGTGGCCGGTTAGGTCGCCAAGACCATTCCGTCAGAAGTATGCACCAGATACTCCGCTAGTTACTGGAATGAGAATTCTTGATTTCTTGTTCCCACTTGCCAAGGGCGGTGCTGCTGGAATTCCCGGTCCTTTTGGCTCGGGTAAGACAGTTACACAGCAGTCCTTAGCCAAGTATTCCGACGCTCAGCTTGTTGTTTACATCGGCTGTGGCGAACGTGGTAACGAGATGACAGAAGTATTGGATGAGTTCCCTCATCTAATTGATCCAAACACCGGTAAGCCACTGATGAACAGGACTGTTATGATTGCCAACACATCCAACATGCCTGTAGCTGCTCGTGAGGCTTCTGTTTACACGGGTATTACTATTGCTGAGTATTTCCGTGATATGGGCTATGATGTTGCGCTTATGGCAGACTCTACATCGAGATGGGCAGAAGCAATGCGTGAAATTTCCTCACGTCTAGAAGAGATGCC
>DAWS01000107.1:3897-9192 GCA_002506025.1 Euryarchaeota archaeon UBA111
GGCCGTGTTGAGACTTTGAATGGCGATGACGGTTCAGTAACAGTTATCGGTGCGGTATCACCACCTGGTGGAGATATTTCGGAACCGGTATCTCAAGGAACCCTGAGAATCGTGAAGGTTTTCTGGGGACTTGACGCTGGTTTAGCAAGACAGAGACACTTCCCGGCGATTAACTGGCTGAATTCTTATTCTCTTTACCCGCAGAGTCTAGACCAGTGGTTTAGAGATAACATTGCACAGGACTTCCCAGAGATTAGAACTCAAGTAAGCGGTCTATTACAGATTGAAGCAGAATTGCAAGAGATTGTTCAATTGGTCGGTTCGGATGCACTACCTGTAGATCAACAACTGACTCTTGAAGTTGCTAGAATGATTAGAGAATTTTTCCTTCAGCAGAATGGTTTCCACGATGTCGATGCATATTGTGACATAAATCTGCAGTATAAGATGGCAAAAGCGATTCTATCCTTCCAAGAATCAGCCAAGGCAGCCATGGCTTCAGGAGCACAGCTAAACGATGTCGTTAACGTTCAATCTCGAACAGATTTGATGAGAGGTAGATTTGAGAAAGGCTACATCGATGAAATAGAGGATATGGTGAAGAAGATGACTACTGAAATAGCGGGTACCGTGGAGGGTAACTAGGAGGAATTATCATGAGTGGAAAAGAATACAGAACAATTACTGACGTCAAAGGCCCATTGGTCTTTTTGAACAAAACCGAGCCCGTGGCTTTCGGTGAGATTGTGACCATAAGATTGGCTGATGGGTCGATGAAAAATGGTCAAGTTCTAGATACATCTGATGAACTTGTTATCGTTCAGGTGTTTGAGGGCACAGCTAACATCAATCGAGAGTCAGGGGTCACCTTCATGGGAGACGTTTTCAAACTTCCAGTAAGCACTGAACTTGTCGGTAGAATTCTCGACGGAGCAGGTAGGCCAAGAGATGGCGGACCTGCAATTGTTGCAGAGGAAAACGCTGACATCATTGGTGCTGCAATTAACCCATACAGCCGACAAAGCCCGCATGATTTCATTCAAACCGGTATTTCTGCTATTGACTGTTGTACTACCCTAGTGCGTGGGCAGAAGTTGCCAATTTTCTCGGCATCTGGTCTACCACACAATGATATCGCTTTGCAAATCGCCAGACAGGCTAAACTCAAGGATTCAGATGAAGAGTTTATTGTAGTATTTTGTGCAATGGGAATTACTGCTGAAGAGTATAACTTCTTCAGAAGCGACCTAGAGCGCACAGGTGCGTTAGAAAATGCGGTTCTGTTCGTCAATCTTGCAGACGATCCAGCGGTTGAGAGAATTATTACTCCCAGATTAGCATTGACAGCTGCAGAGTATCTCGCATTCGAGAAAGATTACCACGTTCTAGTTATCTATACTGACATGACAAATTATTGTGATGCTCTGAGACAAATTGGAGCTGCGCGTGAGGAGGTTCCCGGTCGTCGTGGATATCCAGGTTACATGTATACTGACTTGGCTATGCTATACGAGCGTGCTGGTATTGTAAAGGGCAAGAAGGGTTCAATCACCCAGTTCCCTATTTTGACAATGCCCGGTGATGATATTACCCATCCAATTCCAGATTTGTCTGGATATATTACTGAAGGGCAGATTGTTATCTCTAGAGAATTGCACCAGCAGGGTATTTATCCGCCAATCAATGTATTACCTTCACTGTCTAGGCTGATGGGTTCATGTATCGGTGAAAAGACCACAAGAGAGGACCACAAATCAGTATCCGACCAAATGTATGCGGCATATGCGCAAGGTAGAGAATTGCGTGGTCTAGTAGCCATTGTTGGTGAGGATGCATTGAACGAGCGTGACAAACAATTACTCGACTTCTCAGGAGTATTTGAGGACAAATTCCTCAGGCAAACTAGAGATGAAGACCGATCGATTGACGAAACACTCGACTTGTGTTGGTCACTTATGGCTTCTATTGACACCAAATACCTTGTCAGACTTGACCAGAAGTGGATTGAAAAATACGGACAGTAAGTTTACCAAAAGGAGAGATATTCATGGCATTGGACATTAAACCAACCCGCAGTGAATTGATAAAACTAAAAGCCAGAATTAAGCAAACTAAGAATGGTTACAAACTCCTCAAAATGAAGCGAGATGGTCTGTTCCATGAATTTAGACAACTATTAGCTAACATGATTGAAGCAAAGCGTGAGTTGACCGATGCCTATCGGTTGGCAAAACAGCGTATTGATTTAGCGAATGCCATCGATGGCGGCCTAGCCGTAAGAGCAGCAGCTATTGCCAACAGTGCCCATCCAGAGGTTGAAGTTGAGCGAAGAAACATCATGGGTGTTGTCGTTCCCAGCGTTAGCGGAACAAACCTAAAGTCGACTTTTGAAGAGCGTGGCGTGGGCTATATTGGGTCCTCGCCATACATCGATGAAGCTAGCGATTCGTTCAGTGAACTCATTGAGAAAATTGTCACGGCATCTGAGATGGAGGCAACATTAAAGCGATTACTGGAAGAAATTGAAGCGACCAAGCGAAGAGTCAACGCTCTTGAATTCAAAGTAATACCTGAACTCGAGGAAGCCAAAGTGTTCATTCAACTAAGACTTGAAGAAATGGAGCGAGAAGAAACCTTTAGATTGAAGAGATTTAAGAATAAATGAGTTTCATTGTTCTCAACGATGCTTAAAGTAGGAAAGAACTACACCCACATATTGTGAGGTGGTCGAGTGAGTAGCGACAATGCAGAGTCCACTACTATAACAGATACTCAACCTGATCAGATTAAAGTCCACCGTGATGCCTGGGGACAAAAGGAATTATTGGAGAAAATAGTGTCTCGTCATTTTGTTGTTAACAGCGAATTAGGCGGAACGAAATGGCCAGTTTGGAAAGTTGACGAACAAGACAATACTGATGTTCATGATTCACTCGATAAGCTAAATGTCCATCTTGAGAGTCTTGGATGGATGGCAAAACTGCAATACGGTGAGCCTTGGTTAGTGCAGGTTTTACCGATTCCTGAAAGACAATTTCCCTCGTCGAGAACAACCATTGGATTTTGGTCATTTTCGCTAATTACCGCTACTATTGCTGGGATGTTGTGGATTGAGGATGCAAGGCCAGACTCTGGATGGTTCACTGAATCGCTTTTCTTCGATGCATTAGTTGGATATACTCTGCCAGTCTTTGCAGTTATTATTTTAGCTTCATTTTTACAAAAGCGACATGCTGAAAAGTATGGTTTACGAGTCGGTCACCTTACCCCGATTCCAGACCCATCAATCGCCTTATTTTCAATTGCTTTGTTGCCCAAATCTCTCCTTATTTGGCCGTTTGGTATATTGATTATACCATCATTGCCTAGGATGGACGCAAGGCCGTGGAAAAACCGTGAAATGCTCGGCTGGAGTGCACTTATCGTACCGTCAGTCATGGTTTTGGTAGGGATAAAACTCTGGATAATAGGGCTATTACTCACTCCCGATCTGATTGCCATAGGTTCAATGCAATATGTTCCTGAAATGCCTCTAATTGTCAACCTGCTAAGCCCGCTAATCGCAGATGGGGTCTCGAGCAAACTTGTCTGGGCTCACCCACTTGCTAAGGCGGGTTCCATGTTGTGTTTCTTTGGTTGGGTCTCTTTGTTACCAATACCAACATTCCCCGGCGGTAGATTACTAATTGCGAGAACGAGTATGTCCGAATCAAGAAATTCGACAAACCAATTATTTCTGTTTGCAATCATATTGGCATTTGCTTGGATGTTCAATGCATTTGGAGATTTCAACATATGGCTACCAGTCCTTGGAATAATGTTTCCTTTGTTGTTGCTGTTAGGTGCGGATCGTCGGATTCCAATTATCCTAGATGAACCGAAGTCAGTAAATCCTGACAGTGTAAATAGAATGGGAATTCTGTTATTCGTTATTTTCTTGCTCGGCTTGCCGGGTCAAACGCCTTATGCAATGGATGATGACTGGAATCAAGATATTAGATACGAATTTAACGAGATAGTATCGATAACTGAAGATAATCAATCGTGGGACGGAACCTTCGAAATTTTGATTGTTAACTCAGCATCTATCACTCAAGATTGGCGAGTTGAGTTGGCCGAATACAATGACATGGTTTCCCCTAATTGGGATTTTACTTGGTTGTGTAGCGAAGATGATTATGATTCCACGCAGGTAAAAGGTTGCGGAAATGAAATACCACCCAATAAAGCATCTACTGTGAGTTTGAATATCACATGGAAATCTTCCCAATATAGCCCAATTTCAGAGTTGTTTTATTTGATCAGTTATGTCAACGGCGAGCCAATCATATCAACTATCATACTTCAACCAGAACTCCCTCAGTACGTCAATACTTCTTGGTACTTGAACTATCAATATGATGATGTCATGCGTTGTATTGAGGTATTCAATGATGGTACTGAAACACAATATAATGTTTCATTTCCAAACTCGGAATCAGATTTCGATTATGATACGCGAATGTATTGGATAGATGGTTATCAGGGCTTAGAGGCTGAGTTAGATGAGCAGACAAAAGAAATTTGCATAAAGGGACAAGACCCGATTATCCTATTACGGTCTTATGTTTTGAACGTCATCAAATTGGGCAATTACAGTTTCCAACCGACACTTCCTGAACTACCACTGGAGTTTGTAACACCGGAAAATGGTACTCAAATAGATTCAACAAGCTCTCGTGGGTGGGGGTCAAAAATAACGTCAAATAGCATACTATCGGTTTCAGAGCAGGAATGTCAAATCAATATGGTTGCCGGCACGCCAACCAAGCCCAGTGATGATTCCGAGCAGTGGGTTTGGAATACCAACTATCGCAGTAGTTCCCGCATCCCATCTATTCAAGAAAATGATTCATTGTTATTGATACTCAATGATTCTGATATAGCCAGTATTTGTTCAGAAGAAATGTATCCAATTCCAGATCATACATTCTCTATAGAATATGGCCCTGAACTAGTTTTTGAAAGAAATGGTAACTTTTACCGAATGTGGACCTCGTTATGGGCTTCGGCTGCTAATGGGGAACTTTCAGGAGACAACATGTCCACTTTCATAATTCACAACCCAAATAATCATTCGACAAGAATCAACATTGTTCAGACGACATATGGCGATAATGCTGATGAATGGACCATCGTCAAGTCAACAAATCAGTTGGTTGCCGGTCAAAACGAATTTGAATTCACTCCCCCAACTAATCTCTTATCCACACTATATGTTGATTTTGAAGATGGTGAAATCTACATATATCTAGG
>DAWS01000025.1 GCA_002506025.1 Euryarchaeota archaeon UBA111
TGATGAGCAAGATTTTGGATACGTTGAAAGCCGTTGTAGAAGACGCAAAGTTTGATTTTAAAGAAAACAGTCTTCACATAAGAGTGGTCGACCATTCACATGTTGCAATGATTCAGATGGATATTGATTCTGCAGCTTTTGATACTTGGGAATTGGATGAGACTTCAATCGCATTTGAGATTGACATGGTCCGAGACCTAGTAAGTTTGGGAACGCCAGAAGAAATGTTGAATCTAAAAGCCGATGAAGGAACTGGTGTATTGCAGGCCAAACTAGGTAATGTTGAAGGAGAGTTACGAACCATAGACCCATCAACAATTACCGTTCCTGCACTACCGCCATTAGATCCAAAATGTAAGGTTCACCTGAGTGGTAGTGATTTTATTAGAATTCTCAAAGCGGCAGCGCTAGGTGGTGATATGATGACCCTAGCCATCAACAAGGACCACTTTACGGTGAGTGCAAACAGCACTAACAGCAACATCCAAGTCAATTTCCACAAAGATGACTTACAGTTGTTCGAATTTGATAATCCGGCTCATAGTCAGTATTCGCTTGGATACCTGCAACCATTAAACAAGGTAATTGGTCGAGTTGAGACACTAGAGATTGGCTTTGGAGAAAACTACCCACTAGCGATCAATTTTGCTTTCCATGATGGCGCTGTTGAGGTGAAATATTTCTTAGCACCAAGAGTTGAAGGCGATATCTGATTAGTATTCTCGCCAACCGTGTCCGCAGTCTTTGCATGTTAGCATTCTTGTTTCTGGTTCATCCGATGAACGAGTTTGTTCAAGGTATGCATATACTTCGACAGCATCACATTTTGGGCACATGTAGGTGTCCTTGGTGAGAATCCCCTGCATTTTATCTGAGTCCTTGATTACCTCATATTCACGTTTCTCTGATTTGGTTTCAGATTTAACATTAAACAGGTCGACATCTTCACCATCTGTCCCCTTAATTACTAGTTTCGCACCACCGACGTAACCACACTTGTAGTTAGGACAGGTGATTTTACCACTTGGGTCTGGGAACGATAGCGTTCCACATTTTGGACAAAACATACGAGACCCTCGTGTATCGGATTAATTAATGTATGCAAAAATCCCTGTTTGAGCAATTAATTTACTGGCATCCGGTAATCAAACGATTGCAAAAAACTCACTACATTTGTGGTAAGCGTGAAAACCTCAACCTGTTTGCCTAATATTATGTGGCTGTGGTATGATTGGCAGGCAGCGGCTGTGGCCGATGATGATGGCATCATTCATGATTCAGCGGTCTGGGATGGATTTTTTGATCAGAGAGCCCTTATTGAGCGCCTACATTGCATTGCAAATGGTGGCTTAACCCAAGAAGCTAGACTACTTCAGGACCGCTTCCCGGATGCCGAGGCAACCATACATGGTGACCCTAAATTACCCAAGGCTGATTGGCCGCTACCGTCTCAAGAAGCACTTGAGGCAGCAGATAAAGCAGCCACAGAGATGGCGAGACAGGGCGTTGCTCAAGCTGCCGGCGACCCAGATCGACGACTAGAGCACCTTCTACGAGCCAGTGACGAACTTCGAGCAACTTTCCTTACCATGGAATCACGTCTGGTAGAGTGGGTTGGCTTATTTTTGCCGGAATTACGCTTTGGCAAGGACCGTTCGGCTTTGCCTAAAGCTGTCGGTAATGCAGAATCGCTCTCAATGCTGGCCAGTGATTTGGGCGTTTCGATGCCTGAATCTGGACCATCAAAATCAGAATGGAAATCACTGCGTGAATGGGGTGAGTCCACTGCTACCTTCAAGGGCAAATTAGATCGCTTAGAGAATGCTATCAGAGAACTATCTGAATCTCACCTGCCATCTTTGTCGATTATGCTTGGGCCTTTGCTAGCGGCTAGGTTGTGTGTTGAAGCACATGGCCGTATGCGTCTGGCAAGATTACCTGCCGGAACAGTTCAGGTTCTGGGGGCAGAGAAGGCCTTCTTCAACCACCTTAAGACAGGGGCAGCGCCGCCAAAACACGGCCACATTTTCATGCATCCATGGATTTCTCGTTCACCTCGCTGGGTTCGAGGGAAAATTGCTCGAACAATTGCTGCTAAAGCCAGTATAGCGGCCAAAGTAGATGCATTTGAGGGCGAACCGTGGACAAAGGCAATGGTTGAGCAAATTGACCAAAAAATAGAGGAAATAAAAGCCGCTAACCCCAAACCAAAACGCCGCTCTAGGTAGGTGCTAATGTGGGTAAAAGCAAGCAGCGTTACGATATGTTGTCATGGGCGGTTCGCTTGGAAGGGCGTTCGCTGTGGTCAGAGAATGCGAACCCCGGAGTGTCTGTATACGGTGAATCATTACGCAAGTTTTCAGGTACAGAATACCGTCGATGGGACCCAACTAGGTCCAAATTGGCTGCTGCGATTATGCGAACTAAGCGAAATAAATCACTGCTTTTGCCAGTTGCTGGTTCAACGATATTGTATCTTGGAGCGGGCCACGGCACATCAATTAGCCACTTACATGACCATTTATGCGGCGCAGATAATGACCTAAATGGAAGAATAGTAGCAGTTGATTTAGCCCCTCGGTGCCTCAGAGATTTGACCCACTTAGCGAGTGCGAGGCCAGGCTTGGTAGCCATTCTAGGCGATGCTCGCAAACACTTTGGATGGGGCGTATTAATGCCACATCAGGTTAATTGGTTGTTCCAGGATGTTGCTCAGTCTGGACAAGTTGAGATTTTCATCGATGCATGTCGGCGATTTCTGACCGTTGGAGGGCTTGGATTGTTATCACTTAAGGCAGCAAGTGAACGTTGGACCGGCGAGGGTGAGCATGTTCTGTTTACCAAAGTTGAGCAACAACTTATCGAAAACGGATTTGATGTTGAAGAAAGTATCAAACTAACTGGTTATGAAGATAACCATGTGCTTTTTGTGGCTCGTCGTGTTGAGTAGTTCATGCCCGAGTTGCCAGAAGTTGAAACAGTCAAAACTGGCCTAGCAAATGCATGGATTGGTAGAACGATTGACCGGGTAATTCTCCGTAGAGACAATCTTCGCTATCCATTCCCCGAAGATTTTGCCAATCGATTAGCTGGACAAAAAATAGTCGGTATTCGTAGGCGAGCGAAATACATGCTAATTGATACTGATGGAGATTTGGTATTCCTGTCGCACTTAGGAATGTCTGGTAAGTATACAATCTTCAGCGCCGAACAAGTTGCAGAATATGATTTGTCTATGCCAGACAATCAATCTGCATTTGGCGCCAGAACCGGATTTGAAGGCCGTCATGACCATATGGAAATTCGTTTCACGGATGGTTCCATCTCAGTCTATACCGATCCACGCAGGTTTGGCATCGTTAAGTTATTTCACCGAGCAGAAGAAACGGTCGAGCCGTTACTCGAGGTTTTGGGTCCTGAGCCGTTTGATGATTGGAATGCTAAGATTGCCGCAGCTAAATGTCGAGGCAAGCGTTCGCCAATCAAGACTACTTTACTAGACCAAAAGTTCGTAGTTGGAGTCGGCAACATCTACGCTTGCGAGGCATTACACAATGCGGGAATATCACCGACAAAATTAGCAGCTAAACTGGTGACAAAAAGTGGCAAGCCAACAAAGGCATTAGAAAAATTAGTGGACGAGGTAAAAATAGTGTTGA
>DAWS01000009.1:0-4572 GCA_002506025.1 Euryarchaeota archaeon UBA111
ATTGATTGGCCGATGACAATCTCTCCTAAGCGCTTTTTCAGGTCAGCATAATCACTGGCAAGCACGAGAATAGCCATGACTTCACTGGCTGCTGTGATATCAAAACGATCCTGTCGGAGGTGACCGTTTGCCGCACCACCCATGCCGATCACAATGTCTCGCAAGGCTCGATCGTTCATGTCGAGAACGCGTGGCCAACTTATTTTGGTCGAATCTAATTTGCTCTCATTACCATGCTTGATGTGGTTATCGATTAGTGCAGACAAAAGATTGTGTGCAGAGGTCACTGCGTGGAGGTCTCCAGTGAAGTGGAGATTGATGTCTTCCATAGGAAGTACTTGCGAATAACCTCCACCTGCAGCACCGCCTTTGATACCAAATACCGGGCCCATCGATGGTTCCCTGATTACACAGGTAGCTGATTGTCCAATACGACAGAGCGCTTGGGTAAGACCGATTGTAGTTACCGTCTTGCCTTCGCCGAATGGTGTTGGATTGACTGAGGTGACCAAAACAAGGCTTCCCTGAGGTTTATTCATGCGGGATTTACATGCATCCCAAGTGATTTTAGCCACACTTCTACCCATGGGCATAATCTCTGTGGAGGAAATCCCCAGTTTCCATGCTATTGCTTCGATTGGTTCAAGATTAGCAGCATTGGCAATCTCAAGGTCTGTAGGCATAGCCAAACTACGTTTGGCTAAGTCCTTGAATGATACGGTCGAAATGACTTCGCTTTGACTAGTTAACTAGTCGAGTCAATCAGTCAGTGTCACTCTTCTTTCATGCTACCAAGGTAGTCTGGCAAGTCGACACCCGCCATCTTGGCAACATCATGCACCGGAGGTAGTGACTTGATCAGCGAGGAAACGAAGTTAGCAGTGCTGCCACCTTCGCCACCACTGCCAGAATCCCAAACAGTAATCTTGTCAATCTTCAGGTTAGCTATTGCTTCAGTCTGACGAGCAACGATTTCCTCAATCTTTTCTACCATCAAGAGTGTCGCAGCAGCCTTAGCATCGCCGCCTGCGCTACTAACTAGTGACTGATAACCAGCGGCTTTGGCTTCGAGAACCGCTCTGGTTCCTTCTGCTTCAGCGTTGTATTTGGCTAGAATTGCATCAGCCTGACCACGGGCGATTCTACGTTGTCGCTCAGCTTCAGCCTCTGCTGCAATTTCGATTTGCTGCTTGGATACTTCTTCTCTAGCGATTTCCTCGGCACGCAGTCTTTCTCCTTCGAGTTCATACTGTGCTCTTTCGATTTCAGATTGGGCCTTTCTTTTGGCAACTTCAGATCTTTGCAGTGCTTCCGCTTCTCGTTCTGCCAAATCAGCATTGTATGCTGCTATGTCGGCACGTGATACGTTTTCACCCTCAACTGCTAACGCTTCTTGTTGCTGAACGAATACACGCTTGTCAGCCTCAGCCGCTTTTTGTCCTTTGGACGCCTCAGCCTCAGCCTTGGCGACCTCGATCTCTCGGTCTCGGTCTGCAGCTGCCTTACCGACCGCACCATCACGAGCAGCCTCGGCTCTGTCAACAGTAGCATCTGCAATAGCAACTGCAGCTGCTTTGGCACCGATAGATGCGATATAGTCAGCCTCATCAGTAATATCTGTAATGTTAACGTTGATCAGGTAAAGACCAATCTTGTGTAACTCAGTATCTACGTTAGTTGATACCTTTTCCAAGAAGGCTTCTCTGTCCTGGTTGATTTGTTCGATGGTCAGTGAAGCAACTGTCAAACGTAGTTGACCAAAGATGATTTCTTTTGCCATGTCTTCTATTTGTGGAACTGGTAGTCCAAGGAGACGCTCTGCGGCATTTTTCATGACGGACGGTTGAGTAGAGATACCGATTGTAAAGGTAGATGGAACGTTAATTCGGATGTTTTGCTGAGACAATGCGTGTTCAAGGTCAATGGAGATTGTCATTGGTTTGAGATCGAGGTATGCGTAGTGTTGAATCAACGGCCAGACGATTTTACCGCCACCGTGATAACACGCTGCTGAACCTTTATCTTTGACATTACCATAAACAACCAAAATTTTGTCTGACGGGGCAAGTTTATACCTAGATGTTGCCACGTAAATTGTCACCAATAGTACGAATACCAATAATGCAATACCAATCAATGCTAGCGCTTCTGCGACCATGGTTTAACCAATTCACACCCCTATAAGAGGATTCACCCCACACTGATGAGCAATTTGGTCGTAGGAATTCTACTTGTCTTCCCCGCTAATATCCAGCGGCACGACGATTAATCGCTCGGCGATTGCATCAACAACTTTGACGAATTTTCCGGTCTCGAGTTTGAGCGATTCATCTTTTGCCATTGCAGATTCGGTTCTCAAAGCGCCCTGATACTCAACCTGCACTTGCCCCATTTGACCCGGCTGTATGGTTCGGTATACAGTCCCTCGGGCGCCGATTGCTTGAGAATGCTCGACAGTGTTATCTTGCTCGAGACTAGCCATCATTTGGAATACTTTCCCAACAATATACATCGAAAATGTCCCGGCGATAGTTCCAGCAATTATCGCAACAAACGCATTTTGGTCGGCTTGTGATACCGATAAACCAAAGATACCGAACATCATGATGAAACTGAGTAAACCCTGTATCGTGAATAGATGGAATATTCCGTCCGCATCCATCTCGAAGTCAAAGAAGCCGCCAGTGAAATCGCCAATAAGGATGAGTAGGAAATATATGATAAACAGGAATGTGCCAACTATTGCCATCGCAGCAAAGAGAATATCAACACCGGTTATACCTCCAAGACCAATCATTTCTAGTAAATCGCCGAATAAACCCATGACTTCACCTAACCCTCACATAGACCGCTTACACATCAACCTTCCCGTCGCTTCATTACCGGTCTGATGTAAATGAAGTAGTAATGGCCATAGACAATTGGCCCAAGAGAAAAACCGAGAATTGCACCAATCGCCCACCATGGTAAGTCCAATGCAAGCGTGATGGCAAATATGATTACCAGTGACAGTATGATTGATAGTTTCTCAAACATCACCCAAAAAACGGTCCGTGCGTTTTGGTCATCGACATCAAGAGCTCTTTGCTTCATTATGAAAATGTCAAGTAGATTTGACAATTTATGACCTCAGAATATTAGATTGGCCCATGAAATTTCAGAGAGTAATATGATTGCCACATAAAGCATGGTAACAAATATCACAGGATTTCGTCCTTTTTCGATGTTGGTCTCGACGTGTGTGTATCGACCATCTGCGCCTTTCACCAATGTCGTGCTCTCTGAGGTGCTGTAATTTTGTCCAGCAGTAAATTCTTTGACGTTTTTGCGGTCTTGATAAATTAGGAAGATCGTTGTCCCAATAATTACTCCAAGACTTGGTCCGAAAAAGGCGCCTAAGGCTTCGTTAAATTCGACCCACATTGCTGCAGTCATATAGAGACCAAGAATCCCTGTCAGTGCCGCAATTGCTCCTTTACCAGCGGTTTGGTTACTGATGAAACCTACTCCTGCCATGGTGTAACTATCAGGTCCTCGTTTTCAAAGGTTTTTCCTACTGGATAATTCAAACGGTGCAGTTCAAAAACAATGGCAATGAGGGATTTTCATGGCGGATGTCTACTATGCTGTTGCTGGACACCCGGTCAATCATTCACTATCGCCGGTTTTAGTCAACATTGTTGCGCAGTATGTTTCCAATCAATTATCTGCAGGTCAGAGATTTAATGTGATTCAAACTGATTTGGTCGATGCAAAATACATTCAAGACGCACTCGCTTGGGGATACGTTAAATTCATTCCAGACGCAATCAACTGGAACCTAACTGGTGCGCCATTCGGTAAGTTTCGCAACAAAGCGCTGATGCAGAAAGTGCTAGAATCAACCTCTGAAATAACAGAATCAATCGAGGGCTTAAGTCGAGAAAAATTCAGCAGTATTTCGGCTAGCCTCCCTTTCAATGCCAAGGTAAATCTGCCAACAAAATCCTTTACGGAAGAGATCTGGATTAACTTAACATCACCACTTAAACATCAACTTAAGTCAGAGGCTGTGGTAGACTTCAATAATTCATCATTGATTGAATCTGTAAACACCCTCAGATGGGATGGTTTTGGTTGGTGGTCATCAAATGTTGATGGTTCGGGAGTTGCAAGAGTTGCGCAATATTTTGGAATTGAGATTTCGCAAGGTGCGGTCCTAGGGATTATTGGTGGCGGTGGCGCCGCTCGGTCAACCGCCCACACATGGCAGCAATTAGGAGGCAAAGTGAAAATTTTCGGTGGCAAACGAGACCTCGGTGACTTTGAATGGCTCAAGCCAACTGAAGTGACCGACAGAATTTGCGACTTCTTTGTCAACTTTGATGATGACATTGTGCCAGATGATATCGAGATAACTGGATTTGTGTTGAATTCAAAATATCACAGCGTAAGCGGTGAATATGAAGATAGAGTCTTGGCCGTGACTGGAGAGGTAATAGACGGTAGATGGCTTCTGGCAGCACAGCATCTTGAAAGCTGGTCACAACTATGGGCACCACAACATGCTGATTTACTGCCACCGCTAGACTT
>DAWS01000009.1:4969-7020 GCA_002506025.1 Euryarchaeota archaeon UBA111
TCATTCTGTTTACATGGGGTTGTCTAGTTGAGAGTCAACGCAGTGCTACTAACAACCATTTTGTTGTTTAGCGCCAGTGGTATTGTTCTCACATCTGCTCATCCGGCAGAATCACAGAATTTCAAAACACAACATACGGGGGTAGATTTTCCAGTTGGTTATGCGGATTTAGACGCAGAAGGCAATTCTGTCAGGGTCGTATATCCAGCGATGGAAAACGGTGAAGGACAACCAATGGCTGGAAACGGGCCGTTTCCATACACCGTATTTTTTGTTGATGAGGGAGAAAATAATGATGACTACGGGATAATTTCTGGGGAAATAGTCAAGCGTGGGACTATTGTCGTGATAACAAATGATTTCGATTCTGATGACACAGCCAATGTTGTCCAATCATTATCACTGATTGAATCGATTGTAGAGTTAATGAATACGACTAACTCCACCAACAATCTGATTCCCTCATCATTTGGTAATATCGACCTAAATCACTGGGGTGTTTCAGGTCATGGAGTAGGAGCTGCAGTTGCTTACTCAGTATTTCCGTTCTGGCCTGAATCAGAATTGGCGGCCAACATACAACCTCCTCGGTCACTGTTCGGGCTGGGTATTGATTTCTCGGGATGGGCAGAAGGTGACGGGTGGAGTAACATCAAACCGGAAAGCTGGAGCATTGACCCAGCAACCCCCGCAACTGGCTTGTTCATGACGGGAACGGTTGACGAGATTGCTCGCGGCCAAGATAATCTGCCAGTGATAAGTGCAACAGAGCAACTTGGTTGGCACTGGATGCATGTTCTAGGAGCCGATCACTATCAATTCCAGGATGAAATTGATGATGGAATCTTTTTCGGTGACGATCGAGGTGATGGTGACGCATCAATGACCCAGAATGAACAAATTGACTATGCAATCGGTCATTTGTTGCCATATCTAGACCTTACATTGCGTGGGGTGCATGATGAATTCAGGCCAGCATTTAATCGCGAAGGTTCGCCAACATCATCAAGTGACAGTCAATCTTACACCGAGGAAAATTTGTTTGAGTCAGCGTTTTTACTCATTGATAATCTAACAAAAACACCCGAGCTTGAAAATGAATTTGGCAGGTTTGATACCTTCTCATTATTGAGTAACTGGACACTCAGAAACGGCGAAAAGTTTGACGAAATCGATAGCGAGTGGCAAATCGATATTGAGTGCGGAGTAAACCGCATCGTCGTTTCAGACGGCATAATTCATAGCAACGGAACAGTTCAGTGTGATTATGTTGTAGAAACGCTAGCACCTGGGACGCACACAGCATTCATGACAATCATGGTCGAGGGTGCTCCGACAACTGTTGAGCATCAGTTTAATCGAACAGATTCCCCCATTGCTCTGACTGTTCCAGCACCAATAATCGAGGTTGCAGAGCGAGGGCAAGGTTACATCCTAGCCAGTGACATTGGCGTAGACCCAGACGGGCAGGAATTATTCATCGTCGACGCATTTCTTAGTGGCGGGCAAATAAGCAACTTCTCAGTTCAAATCGATAGTGATTATCGTGGGTTAACGGTGTCACATACGGTCACAGGTGAGTACATTTCTGGCGCCGAGGTCGATATATTGCTCCGAGCAGATGGTAATGGCATAATCGACGAAATAGTAACTATGTTAGAAATTGTAGTTGTACCATACAATGACCCTGTAGTCAAGGTCGATGATATTGTGATGCAGACATTAATCGAGGATGGTCCCGCCATTGCTGTTAATATTAGTGATTATGCTTACGACCCCGAGGGTGAGCCACTGCTTGCTTCTATTAATGAGCAAACTCAAGGTGTCGCTGGGCCTGTTGAATTCTATTATTTCAACGGGGTTCTGACACTTACTCCACTAGCAAATGCTAATGGCGCAACCGTTCTTCATGTTAGGGTGACTGATGGGGCTACGGAACCGGTTGACTTAGACATACCAGTTCAGGTTGCACCCGTCGATGACCCAGTGACGGACAATGCATCAATGTGGGAAATCTCGCTTTTAGAAGACGAGACACAATCGTTTAATCT
>DAWS01000009.1:7419-8526 GCA_002506025.1 Euryarchaeota archaeon UBA111
AATGTGGCGATTATTTCCGGAGACCAGTTGATAATCTCGCCTAGCAATGACTTCTTCGGCAACATCAATAATGAATGGCTGAATGTTTCAGATGGCACTAGTACGATATCTAGGCTACTGAATATTGATGTTGCAAGCGTGCCAGACTTGCCAGTACTGAACCTGATGAATGTCAATATCATCGATGAGACTGCAGCAACACTAGCGTGGTCAGTGTTCGATAATGATGGCGTTAGTGATCATGGTATTGAAATTGCATTGGATGGCACAATTCAGAACAATCTGCAACCGTCGTGTATAGTCGATGATTCAGGTATTTCGAAAGAGTGTGTAACAATGCTTGAAGTGCCAGAAGACCGCAGTGCGACTGTCGAAATAAAAGTAACAGTCTTTGATGAAGATTTTACCTCCGGCGTGGTTGAATACACCGTTATTGATTTCAACTCAACGGTATCAGTCACTGTTGATTCTGAAGAAGAAGAGGATGGTTTTGCAGTTTCAACAACCCTTGTTGCTGCCGGGGCTTTGGGATTGATAATTATGGTCTTGTTACTATTGATTATTCTGCGCACCATGCGCAGTGAGCCAGTTAGCAGCAGTGACGTCTTGGTTGAGAATGAGCCTGAACAAGACGTGGTAGAACAAGAGCTTGGCGTAGACTTATCGCCGAGTGGTTTACTTTCACGGATAAACCAGAATAAGTGATTACAGCGGTATATTGCCATGCTTCTTTGGTGGACTCCACTCGCGCTTTGAGCGCAATATGTTCAGCGCCCGAATTAATCTCATCCTAGACTCACTTGGCTCAATTACATCGTCTAACCAACCGTTTCTTGCTGCCACATATGGGTCGCCAAATTTGGCTTTATATTCGTCAACTAGGTGGGCACGAACATCTTCTTTATCAGCATCTTCGGCGGCATTAATCTCTCGTCGATGAATGATGTTAACTGCACCCTCGGCGCCCATAACGGCTAATTCCGCAGTTGGCCATGCAATGTTATAATCACTGCGCAAATGTTTGCATGACATGGCTAGATAGGCACCACCGTAGGCTTTTCTGGTTACTAGAGTTAACTTAGGCACTGTGGCTTCAGCATAAGCGAA
>DAWS01000009.1:8920-23570 GCA_002506025.1 Euryarchaeota archaeon UBA111
GGGACATCCTCTAAGGTCAGCAAAGGAATATTGAATGCGTCACAGGTTCGAATAAAACGAGCCGCTTTAATCGATGCATCAATATCCAAACAACCAGCTAGAACTTTTGGCTGGTTGCCAATGACACCGACCGTTCTACCACCCAATCTAGCAAAACCTATGATGATGTTATCTGCATAGGCATCAAATAATTCCATGAAGTGTCCATCATCAACTATCTCTTCGACCACCTTTACCATATCATACGGTCGATTAGGATTATCAGGGACTAGGGCTTCTAGGTTAGGATTGGTTCTATCGTGAGGGTCACCAGTTTCAACAAATGGAGCGATTGCTCCATTGTGGTCGGGCAAAAACCCGAGTATTTCAGCGGCCATTTCACAAGCATCCTCGTCGTCATCGGCAATTAAACAGGCAATACCTGACCTTGAAGCATGTAGACTAGCACCCCCAAGTCCTGCAGCATCGATTTCCCCTTGGATAACTTCTGGAGTTTCTAGTGGTGATGATAGAAATAATTGACCATGCTCTTCTCCCAAGATCGTAAAGTCAGCAAGACTGGCTGCTAATGAGGACACACCAACAACAGGGCCCAATACTAGACTAATTATTGGCACTCTGCCACTGCACTGAACCAGTCTGTCGAGTAATTCACCCGTGCCGGCAAGTCCGGATATACCGTCGTGTGCCCGTTGTCCACCGCCATCCCACATCCCGATAATTGGAACTTTGGCTCGCTCCGCCATTTCTACGACTTTACTGATTTTTTTCGCATGGGTTTCGCCCATACTGCCGCCGTGAACGCTAAAATCTTGGGCAAAACAATACACTCTGCGCCCGTCGATTGTTCCATGGCCTGCAACCACCCCATCTCCTAGAGTTTGGTGGAGAAACATATTGTGGTCGACAGTTCGGTGAGTGACAAAAGAATCTATTTCGATAAATGATTCCTCATCTAGTAACATGCTAATACGATCTCTAGCGGTTCCTCGACCAGATTTACGAATTGCTTCTTGCTTCTTCAAGCCACCACCAAGACGGGCCTCATCCCGCCTTTGACGTAACTCGTCAAGTTTTTGATTGGTCTTATTTGGCAACTCTATCACTCCCGTAATGTGTTGATATTCTCGCCACATAAGTTCATTCCTAGGACCTTTGCCACATCTTTGTTATTGGATAATGCATAGTGTATTTTTACCACAGTTGAATCAGGCGAGGTAACGCTACCGTGACCTAGTAATCCCATCTCCTGCTGCTTTCTTCCCTTGGAATATACATTCATATCTATTGGTCCATTAATGCACTGCGAGGTGACTACCACCGGAATACTTCGATTGACGCATCTAGTTAGTGCACGCCATACTTTGATATTTTCCGGGGCATCATCTCCGGGGTCATCAATCGGTAGATGGCCTAAACCCGTTCCATGGATTACTATTGCCTGCACTCCATTGGCAACAATTGCTTCAATCTCCTCTTCATGAAGGTATGGTCCGGCGATAAATTGAGCAATGCGGACACTCTCAGAGTATTTTCTTGGCTTATTTGTTATCTCAAAACTGGTTTGTGCTAAGTCCGTTTGGTATGTGCTATCGAGGATAATTTTTGGCTGGTTTGCTTCGAAGTTAATGTAAGCGAGTGGCTGACTATTGACATTACGAAACGCATCACGTCTAGTCGAGTGTAACTTTCTAACACCAGTACCAGGTTGTATTGAACAAGTTCCATCATGGCTTGATGAATGCATCACAACTACTGCAGCGTCACCCCTTATTGCCCCCGGTTGTGGACCATTTGCCGCCCAAAGCACTGCTGAAATCAGGTTTTCAGAAGCGTCCGATGAACCTCGGTCAGATGATCGCTGTGAACCGACTAGCGCAATTCTACCTGGCGGGGCTGTGCCTTCACCAGACCAAGCAAAACACATTGCTGCGGAGGTGATGTGCAGTGTATCGGTTCCGTGGGTAATTACAACACCATCACAACCAGAATCAAAGGCTTGTTGAGTCGCATCGACTAGTTTATTCCAGTGTTGTGGCCTAATGTCATCGCTAAACATATTACCCAATTTAACAGCATCAATGTTGGCAATTTGCGCTATTTCAGGTATCTCAGACACCAGCTCCTCTGGCTCAAATTTCGCTACAACCGCACCGGTTTTGTAATCCACTTTGGAAGCGATAGTTCCGCCGGTATGAATTATTCTGACCCGGGGTAAGCCCTCTTTGAATTGCAATTTAGCTACCTCAGTGGACTGTGCCTCAGCAATCCCGCTCAGCGTTTTGACAGCAATGACTTCATCGATTGCATAACTAGCATTGTAACCGTTTGCTAGTTTAATAGTGATGTGGCCTTTTGCCGCTGGGTGGAGAATAACTCCCTCATGGGTGGTTTTTCCATTATGACCGTCGACCTCGATTTGGACTCTGTGTCCAATATCAGGGATATCGACCATGCTATCGCCAAGAATTGACGGCTCATCAAGAGTTCGCTTCACTGAGACAAGTCTTTGACCTTCTCAACTAAGTCCATACGGCGTAGACGCCATATACCGATTGGGGTCATGGCGATTGCGATAATAATGACTCCACCCATTAACTGATATGCAACACTTGGCACAATTACTACCGGAACATAGAATTGCCAAGATGAGAATGATGCTGCAAGACCGATAGCACCTCCGTAAGCAAATACTACGCCAACCAAACCGCCGATTACTCCTATTAGCAAACTTTCGAACAAGAGCATGGTTCCTAATCGCCCAGTAGATGCCCCCAGAACTCGTAGCGTAGCCAATTCAAAGTCTCGCTCAGCGACATTCATTATCATGGTATTCAGCATGACTGCGATGGTGAATAGGAGGCCAAGATACATTATGGCTTGGAATAACTGGGTTTGTTGTTCAATTAGGGTTTCAATACCGTCAATCAAACTCTGGCGTTCAACAATGCCAACTGAAACCTCACCCAGTTCAGTGTCAACCTCGACACCATTTGGCAGGTCAAGATAAACTGAGGTTGCATTTACCCCGGTAATCATACTCAAATCTACTCGCAAGAAATACATGGTTCTGACAAAATCGCCACGGGTTGTTCCGACTATCTCAACCTCTTGTTGCGCACCATTCACCATCACATCGTGGACCTCGCCGACTTCCCAGCCAAGGAAAATCATCGACCCTTCATCCATCATAACTTCGGGTGTAGCATCTTGTTGCGTTGGGATTTTCCCGTCGAGAAGGTTAACACTGCGCATGCCACTTTGGAAATTATCCATTCCTACAAGGGTAAAAATTCGGTCGACTCCATCGGCATCCTCCACAGCACCAAGTGGCATCTCTATCAATAACTCAGTATTAGCACCAACATTATTGGCCCATGCTAATACCGCATCTTCGCCATCTATGTTCACATATACTTGAGCATCCCAATTTTGATCTTCTTCAATTCCACCAACGAGCGTTTCTTGGATTCCGGCAGACATCATCTGAATCGAACCAAATAACATCAGAGAGATTCCCACAGCAACGAAGGTCATCGTCAATCTGACCGGTTTCCTAACACTTGAGCGTACCGATAGTCCTAGGGTTGTTGGCATCCATGCTGTTAGTCTGCGCAATAAATTAGAACCAACTCTCATCTCACTCTGGCCACTCAAGACTTCTAACGGGTTTAGCCGACTAGCCTTGAGAGCAGGGAAAATCCCAGATATGAATACGACAATCATTGTTGGTATTATGACTGCTCCATATAGGGCAGTTGGCATTTGCCGCTCTATGATTGGGACTCCCACTATACTTTGATAAAAATCTAGCATACCATTCATGCCCCATGGACCGATTAAGCAGCCAACGAAACATCCTAGTGAACCAATAATTATCGGTGCGTAGAGATATCCAGTCAGCAGAGATTTACGATTAACACCCAGAGTCCGCAAAACTGCAATTTCCTTGGCTTGACTCTGGACTAACCTTTGTAGACTCAGAATTATTGTTATGGCAGCGATTGCGGCAATCATAACGGTGAATGGTGTAGCCATGCGTTTCGACGCTTCTAGATCCTGTCGCATTATTTCCACCTGTTCGTTTTGACCTCGATCACGTTGTCTGGCATCGAGTTGAGTGGCAGTTAACGAGTCCTCAACCTGCAATTTTATTGCATCAATTTCCTTACCTTCATACTCATTAGTATCCGGTAAATCAAATGAAGGTGTGCCTTGCACATCCAAAAGAATGGTATTGCTGGCACCTAAGTCATTGCCTGTTAGTCTAGCCATGCCAGATTCTGATAAGTAGCCGACGACATATTCTCCTGCCTCAGGAGGGAATACAGAGCCTTCAGGCGCCATGAAAATGTGGACTGGATGATAACCATATCCGACGATTGAAAATTCTGCGCTGGAAGACCCTGCGCCGATGGTAATGGTGTCTCCTAGATTGAGTTTTAGCGGTTCCATGACATGGGCATCGATTACAATCTCATCGTCAGCGACTGCTAATCTCCCGCCAGAGTGTCCATCTGGCATCCAAACCCGGTCGCTGTTGGCAGTTGGGGCGATACCATGCCAAAGTGAATTGATAATTCTGTCTTCGCCGTCATCATCAAAAAACATGGCGCCAGGTATAATGTTACGTCCCTCACAGGAGTCAAGGTCATGAGCAGATAGATCCCAGTTATCAGTAAGGTGTTGGCAGAAGTTAGCAACTTGCTCCGCACTCCATGTAGTACTACGATTATCAATCCATAAATCAGCTAAATTAGCGCCATCGTCGTCATCAGCATGCATCGTATCATACATACCACTCAGGTTGTGGGAGTAACCGCCGAAAGTAAGTCCAGCAAATACACCGACTGAAACCATAAAGATAACTGCGAACAATCGTAGTTTACTGCGCCAAAGGCTTCTAGCAAGACGCTTGTTAAGTAAGGCAGACATAATTACTCCTCTTTTGCTATGATTAATTGGTCAATTCATCTGATACAATTTTGCCACTATCGATTCTAATTACCCTAGTTGCGTATTCGACCAGCCCCTCGTCATGGGTAACAAATACCGCTGTGATGTTTTCCTGTTCGCAAGCTTTGACTAGAGCAGTCATTACTTTTCTTGATGTTTCAGTGTCAAGGTTACCTGTTAATTCGTCGCCAAGTAGCAGATTAGGCCGCTTTGCGATGCTTCTAGCGATAGCAACGCGCTGTTGCTGTCCACCACTGATTTCTCCGGGGAAACGATTGACTTCACCTTCTAAGCCAACTAACTTTAGTAATTCTATGGCACGTTCGGAATCTTTTGCACCACCTAATTCTTGAATTAGTAGGATATTCTCTAATACCGTTAAATCTTGTAGCAAATTGAAAAACTGGAATACATAACCAATATTTTCCCGTCGGAATGATGTCATCGGTTCGGAAGCATCACGGGGTACAGTTTGCTCGTTGAATGTGTAACTTCCAGCAGTTGGACTATCTAGGGCTGATAAACAATTCAGTAGTGTGGTTTTTCCAGACCCCGACGGCCCAAGCAGTATTACTCTTTCACCCTGATTAATTTCTAAATCAATCCCATCTAAGGCTTTCACAACACCTGCTGGGGTTTCATAATAACGCTGAAGTTTATCCATTTTCAATAGTCTTGTCATATCATCACCACGACTAATCACTCTACTTAGTTGTGCTAAACCAAGCATGCCAACTGATGATATAAGGTTCACTATGATGTGACTGATTGTCGGCAAAAGCCGCTAGTTAACAACTAGATGATGGTAAATGGTGCCGGGAGCGGGGCTTGAACCCGCGACCTTCGGATGTCTCAGACACCGCAAGGGTTGCACGTCATACGATTGCCTTGTAGGCTGCCCTATGAGTCCGACGCGCTACCAACTACGCCACCCCGGCTTGTCCATTCGTGAAGGCTAGACTCTTTGAATAATGCGGACAAAATTATCATTTTTAATATTGAAATAATTAGAAAAATCATCCGTAGCATTCATGCACTCCCAGCAATCCGGAGTGCTATGGTCGACCTTCAAACCGCAATGGCGGCGGCTGCGACTGAACGCAAGAAGCGTGATGGCGCTGCCGGCGAAGAAAGGAAGGTAAGGCGAAGTGGTCCAAATTTGGGGATTGAGTCATTTGATCCTGTGAAGCACGTCGGCAAAGAGAAGGCAGATACTGCATCGATGTGGCTCGTTATTGCGTTTTCGATAGCTGTTTCACTGATGATGCGCTATGTTTTGATGCCAAATACATCGCCTGATAAATCTGATATTCTCTACCTAATGCCACTAAGCGCAATCATTCTGATACCACAATTGCATAGAATGGTGATGCCAGAGAGATTCCAAGAGCACTACGGTAAGGGAACATGGTTCAAGGCTGGTTTTCTCCATACATTCACATTTTTGGCCATGTCATTCCTGTTGGTTAATCCTCCAATGGGCGATATTGTCGCACCCAAATTAGCCAGCCATTGGGCCATTGCGACGGACGATGGCGAACTATTATTGTTCAATGAGGATTCGAGCAAGGATGGTGTAATTGAGTGGGTTGTTGAAAATGATGGCAGACTCGAAGGTGAAGTCTGGCTATTGTTTGCCTTGGCTGATAATGTAAATTCAGATGGTGCGGAAGTGTCTGTCGAACTCACGCACCAATCAGTAACTACTGAACTGAATAGCGATGAATTTTATTGGGCAAATAATAGTGACAGAATAAACAACGCAACAAAGACCGATAATTCCTCTGCACCAGAATTAGTTCCTCATGAAAAGGATCAACCATTTGCGATTAATTTAGGCTCGAATCTGGCGGTTGGCAGTCATGACATCCTTGTCACTATCAAAGAGGACGGGGATCCTTGGGAAAATGAGCGAACATACCGCTGGAAATTAGTAGTTGTTGAGGCGCTAGAGTCAGATGAGTCATGACAGTAGGTCGCCATAGTTTACAACTATACTATCGATAAGCGAGTTTATTTTCCTCTTATCGTGATTCTCTCTAGCGATTCGATTTATTTTCTGTTGGCGCAGTGCCCGAATTGGTTTGGCAAGCGGCGTCCAGCAGAGTAAATTTAGCAATGTTTCGGTTCCCATCAGTTGAAACTAATCGGTCAGACCTAGTATTCGATTTTTGTAACACCTTGACTAAAAGTGAAAGTGATTACTGCTTCAGATGCGTTACTAATCGAGCGGTAAGTGCGTCAAGTTGTATTTGTTCTCCACCGCCCTCGACCAATCTATAATCTACTTCTGCCATCCATTCTGTTAGGTCTAGTTTGGATTCCTCACTCAGAAAATCTGCAGAATATAATTCTCGATGTAGTTGATTGACGAAGTCAGTGCCGGCCAGGCCATACTTGTCTAGTAATTCCCTCAATCTTCGTCGGGCGGAGTGAAACCCATCATCACGACAAGCCTTGAGATACTGGTGCAGACTTTCAGGCGGTGCAGTTGCTGAGGTCTCATAGATGAGTTCACGTGTAACATCGTTACTCAACGCGGCTGATACTTGCAAGGCAGTAAGCGCCTTACGCAAGTCTCCTTGACTAATCCTCGTCAAGGCTTCTGCAGCATCATCATCAAGATTGATTTCTTCAATTGCGGCCACATGGTGAACTTGCTGGTGCACATCAGAATCAGCTAGCGGCCTAAATCTAAATACGGCGCATCTGGACTGAATCGGTTCGATAATTTTCGATGAGTAATTGCAAGATAGGATAAATCTACAAGTCTCAGCATACTGCTCCATTATTCTACGTAATGCACCCTGTGCGTCGTTGGTAAGGGCGTCGGCTTCATCAAGAAAAATAATTTTGAAAGCTGCGCCACCGTAAGGGCTGGTTCTAGCAAATTGCTTCACCTTGGTTCTTATGCTCTCCAATTTGCGCTCATCTGAGGCATTCATTTCTAGTAGGTTTTCTCGGAAATTGTCACCAAATACATCCTTCGTTAAGGCCATCGCAGCAGTAGTTTTCCCGGTACCTGGTGGGCCAGCGAATAATAAGTGGGGAAATTGCTTTTTTTCAGCATAAATTGTTAGCCTTTGCACCACTGCGGGTTGACCTCTGATTTCGCTAACAGAGCGTGGTCTGTGCTTCTCTACCCACAACTCGCTCATAGCAACATCATGATGGCGGACGCCCTTCAACATTATGATTGTCATGTCCTCAAATCACTGATTGAATCAACCTTGTATCGAGTGATACAAATACAATCTAGGGAAAAGACAGTAAAAGGAGACTCCATACCGTAGATGAGTCCCATGCCGTACGCGTCCGAAAAACGTCGAGCACTAACTGCGATTTTCATCGTATTTCTATTTATTTTTAGCGAAATCCTGGTTGCTGAAAATGATGTTCATAATCAATTAGGCGACGAGAATAAGGTTGAATATTCGCTGTATCAATACCCTTCCAACGCTGAGACATTCATTAGTTTGCAAGACCCGGATGTAAATTTCAATTCAGCCAATGATAATTTAATTGGGGTTGATTCACTGCTCGGGACAGAAACTAGGGGTCTATATCGATTTATCAACAATCTTACTGCTGCATCTGATAGCATTATCAGCGCAGAATTAACGCTGACTTGTGAAGTTGCCACCGAAGCATTACCCGGAACTCCGCCTGTGTTATATCCAGCCACAATAATTGCAAATTTTGCGCCGCTTGAAGTTACTTGGAACGAAATTGCCGATTCCATAAACTGGCAATCGCCGGGCGTAGAAGGCAGCAGCGATCGAACTGTTTGGGACACACCATCGACCGTTACCCAGTTATCTGGTTCAATTCATGAGTATTCGCTTAACGTGACTAAACTTGCGCAGACCAGTTTAGACCTTGGTCGTAACAAGTTCGATTTTGTAATTTCAGCCATTGGTGGTGAGTTACGTTGTTTCAAGAGCGGTAACGGTAATTCGGCATATGATCCGGTTCTGAGCATAACTCACTCAACTGGCGCACATGGGGACGGCGGTTCAGTGACGGTTGATTTCCTTGAAAATGGCCAACCTCTGATGACAGGGGGACTAATAACCCAGCCAGATACTCACCCGATAATCTCCTACGATTCGTTAGTTGGTTCTGACGTTGAGTTTCAATTCTCACTCGCTGATGACTTTCGCTCTGTGCTAAGTGATAACTGGCTATATTCAACCATGTCATACCCGTTCACAACTACAGGCTCATCGGGTGAATATGATATTCCCGCATCCGAGGCGTTTAACATCGGTGACTCGATTTTCTATCGATACAGAAGCGTTGATTTGACCGCTAAGTTATCAGACTGGGAGTCTGGTTATTTCTTACTGCCTGGATACACAGTCACCAACAATAACGATGGTACCGCAACATTGAATATTTCTAATGATGACTTTAATCTTGATGGTTTCAAATTAATCGAAGATACTTATGTTGCTAGTTCAAGCCCCAATCAACAAAGTAGCTCTGGCGTTATGATTATTGAGAATGCACCCACCTCACAGAGCGTTATACACCTCGGGGTAAACCTGCACCTGCTCGGACTGCAAAGTGATATTACCGTCCTCGATGCTAATGTTGAGTTAACTAGAATTAGTTTCCAAAGCAACCCTGTCACGCTATCTATGCATGAGTATACGGGGACAGCCTGGATTGAGGATGAGGCAACTTGGAATTACGGCAGCATTGGTAACACTTGGTCGAATGCTGGAATGGACACGATTGGTTCTGCGGAGGATACTGGAATTAACTCAAATCAGGCTAGTGACACATTTGCCATCAGCGTTCATGACTCAGCTCAGCAATTCATCGCTGCTAGTGGCGACAGTAGAATCGATTATCTCCTTACAGGTATGTTACCGGGTGAACAGCCTCCATCCCAAGCAAGGGGCGTATTATTTTTCGACGGCACACACCCTAACACACTAAACTGGCCCACTCTAAATCTGACATACTCACTTCCTGTTAACACCTCGATAGCGGAATCCACACTGTTGGAGCCGATAGGTGGCCAGACTACATGGAATGTCACTGGCGGCAACCTATCAGGGAATACTACACCTGTAATGACTTGGGAGACCAGTGATAATAGCCAACAACATTCTATCCTACAATTGGCAACCGACCCATTTTATCGAAATTTGATCCACGTCGAGGACTCAAGAACCAACGGTAATCCACCGACTAATTCCGATGGTTACGCAATACTGGGAACTTCAGCACTTAGCACTGGGTCAGAGTATTTCTGGCGGGTGAAGCATATCGATAACGATGGTTTGTCAGGGGTTTGGAATGAGACCTCTTTCTTTGTCACTTCTATGACCTCGCAATGGCTGGGCGGCTCATTGCACAAACTTGTAGTCACGGCCGATTCCGAACCCACAATTTCCGGAACACCGGACTTTGCTCATGCAACAATCAGTAGCAGTTCACCAACCGGCAACACATTTGGCTATCCTTACATTGGTGTTACAGATTCGCAATCAAGTGGTAAATCGAATGGTTTGCTGGGCTTCGACATCAGGAATTACCTGCTACCAGATGGTTTAGCAGTCGTAGGCTCAGAAATTACCTTGACTAGCACTTCTGTTACGGGCACTAACCCTGATTTGGGCGTTTGGGAATTGTCCGTTCACGATTGGAATCCACAAGAGGTAACTTGGCTTGAATCATCAGCTGGTGTGTCATGGGGCAATCCCGGCGCTAGTGGCTCTAACGATCGTGCAAATCTGCTAGATTCAGTGGTGCTAACATCGACAGGAGACCACACATGGAATATTACGAGCGCAGTTCAGGATTCTATGAGAGATAGTGAAAGGCTTGACCTGATGTTTGAGGTTATGCCAGGACAAAACAACATCAACACCTTATTTGGTTCTCCGTATTCATCCTCCAACCAACAACCGTCAATCGAAATTACCTATGCCCTTGGGTCAAACCAAAAACCACTCCCACCTACTGCTTCTTTCCCGGCAAATGCTGAGTGGGTATTTGTCAATAATTCAAGCCTTGAAACCGAGGCAGGACCGAGTTTTCACTGGACTCCAAACAACGTCGTGCCAATTTCCGGCTGGGGCTTAGAGATAGATACCACAGAACAGTTCAATTCTCCTGACAAGCGTTCAGTATCATCCTGGAATGACCCTGGATTTGACGTTGCAAATAACATTTACCAGTTGCAATCAGACCTAGAAATTGGTAAGCAGTGGTTCTGGCGTGTTAGGGGGTTATCCTCCACATACCAACTTGGGGAATGGTCATCAAATTTCCATTTCTATCTCCCAGACTTCAATGTCGACTTGGTTGATTCTACTACCTATACAACTGAATTCTATCACAACAGTGCCATAAGCAACAGCAATGTTTTGGAGTTTGTCGACACCGCAATACTGGATGCCAATGTTCCATCCTCTATCAACCTAAACGAGCCATTTTTGGAGGTTGGTACTACAGCAACCGGATTAAATTCGTCGATGCTGCTAAAGATTCCCATTCCGATTGAAATGCATCCAGAGAACGCCACAGTTATTGCTGCATCACTAGCGTTGGAAGCCACGCCGCTCTCAACCTCAGGTATTCCAATAGCGGTGAGAAACGTATTACAACCATGGAATGAATCAGTGAATAGCGTTCAATACAACGACACCTCAAACTGGAGTGAATTTGGCGGTAGAGGAATTGGCTCAGATGTATCCGCTCCGCTAGATATCCAAGAATCGGTTAGTGGTGAAATGTCATGGGATATCACCCCACTGGTTCAGTACGCATTTGATCAAGGTCAAACCTATATTTCAGTCATGCTGTACGCCCCAGCTTCGCAACTCGGTGAATTGGTTTACTTCCATTCGTCTGATTATTCAAGTGAGCAACCTACGGTAAATTTCACTTGGTCCTATGGTAATAGGGATTTACCATCAAGCACTGCTGTTTTGACAACTCCAGCGCCAGGGCAGATTTACTTCAACCAAACCTCGCATGCAATAATACCTGACCTGCGCCCAACCTTCACTTGGCAGTGGCCTGCTACTGCCGCAGTAAATCCAGATGCTTGGATAGTCGCGTTTGATTTAGATCCAAATGATGACATGGCGGGCCAGCTAGTATTTGATTCCAGAACTGATTCCGCATTATTTGACTTAGTCAATCTAGAGTTCACCCCAGATGCTGACATCGACTTCAGAAACGATATTTACTGGTCAGTTCAAGCGGTGAACAATTCAATGTATGGGCCGATAAGCCAAGACTCAAGTTACTTTATTCCCAATACAGTGGGGGCAGAATTATCACCAACAGACGCGATTATTAGTATACAAGATGGAACGATATTTTCTCCAACAAACTTTCCTTCAGCAACTACCGATACCTACCTCGATGAAGGTGCTCCGACCACTGCACAAGATACCAATGGGCTGATGATTGGCAACAGCTCAATAGCAAATACTAATGTTTCATCAACTACAGCAATCGTATCGTTCAATATATCAATGCTTGATATGCCATCAACTTATGAAATTCTAAGCGCGGATCTAACTCTTACAGCAGTTTCTGGTTCTGGCAGCGTTGAAATTTCCGCGTCCAGAATGTTCACTGCGTGGGATGAAACCGCAACATGGGACAACAATACTGCGGGCAGTCAATGGAATGAGACCGGTGCACTGCGAGGCTCTGATTCAGACTTACCCGACTCTCTAGTGACGGTAAGTGCAACTGGGGAACACACTTGGAATGTTACAAGAATAATGCAATTGTCCCACGCAGCTGGCAGTCAAGAAGTGTCTATCCTACTACAACCAGAGATATTTAATTCGCCAACAGGAGTCGTTGACGGCAATTACATCTTTGCCGACAGTGAAAACGTGACGCTAGAAATTAGGCCAAAATTAACCCTGGAATATAGAACTGTTGAGCAATGGCTGGCTCCATCCCCATCCCTAGTTCACCCGGCAAACTCTGCCACTTTGTGGAACACTTCATCTTACGAATTAGTTGGTCCAGATTCGATTGAATTTGATTTCAACACGCCACTGTCAAACGTAACTAATTGGCACATTTGTCATGGTCAGGAGTTACGATGGCTCGATTGTGAGTCTTCATCATCTGCAGACTCCGAGTTTGCTTTTGATTCAGCAACCAATACATTCCTCCTAGATGATTCTGGTGTAGTGAACGATAACTTTGGTGATCAGTGGCAATATTGGCGAATTCGTGGCGATCAGGACCATAGAGTTGGTATCTATTCACCAATCTTCCAATATCGAATGAGCGACGCGCAAGCAGAAGATGATGGATTTGGTAACTACACGGTTGAGTTGTCAAGAAACTCAATCTTCCAGAACACTGGTGATTTGCCGCAAGTTGTTGATGCAACAACAGATAGCGTAAATCAACAAGATAACTATGGCTCTGACTCGACCTTAACCCTCGGTTACTCATCTGCTACTGGTGGAATGAGTCAGGCATATTTCTCCTACGACTTGTCAGACATATATTTCGATAGTTTAGCAACGCCAATAAGCGCATTATTAGAACTTGATTTGGCTTCAAGCACACAGAATATCGCTCCAATAGATGTTTCAGTGTTTGCCTGTGATACTTTTGACGAGGCACTCATAACCTTTGCCAACTCGCCAGCATGTTCCAATTCAGAAATTACTCGCGCTACCATTTCAAGTTTCTCTGGAAGTACTATCCAGTGGGATATTACTGATTTACTACAAACTAATTTCTACACAAATAATGATTCAATCTCTTTTACCCTTGCTCCAGCAGCAGGCGTGACTAATTCCGTCGACTTTTACAGTTCAGAAAGTGGTATATTTGATAGACCAGTCTTGCGTTTAACATACATAGAAAACATCGGTGGGCTGACTCCACCATCGCAAACAGTACTCAGTAGCCCTGCTAATGGTGAAGTGATCTATGACACTAGTTCAGAAATTGTTCAATCCCCACAAAGCGTTCAGCTAAACTGGGTTCAGAGCAGCGATGCGACGGATTATATCCTATACATAAAAAACCAAAATAACATTAATACATATGATTCAAGATTCGATGCAGCAATATCAGGTAACACCTTCACATCAAGCCAATTCCAGCCCGGAGAAGTGTATGAATGGTGGGTCCAAGGAGTCAATCAAACAATACCTGGTCCAGCATCGCAGCGCTGGTCATTTGGTATTGGCAACCCTGACCATTCATACAATGATGATGGAACGTATGTCTACACAGTCCGTGATTCTGCTGATGTGGCCGGATATTCACACATGGACATACTAGATAACACAATCACAGACGCTCTGCCATTGGCTAACTTTGGATTTTCAGAGGACTTAGCTGTCGGTAAAGGATGTTACAATACAGTCGGTTCAGTGTGTGACACGATTATCTCATTAGACATGTCACAAATACCTCTAAGTAGCGATCAAACAATACACAGCATTGAACTTACATTCAGTGTAGACCAATGGGATTTTTCTGGTGGCGCTTATGCAATCGACTTGTCTGTACACCAATTCCTAATCAGCAATTGGAATGAACTTGGTATTACTTGGAATACCACTGGAGCAACACCCGGGCCAGTAGCAGGTGTTGATTACATTTCGACACCACTTGATCAGGGAACATTCTATGGAACTAATTCTAAAATTGCGTTCCAAATTGCTACTGATTCGTTGGT
>DAWS01000009.1:23957-24356 GCA_002506025.1 Euryarchaeota archaeon UBA111
GGCTTTGTCAAGCTGCACTCCTCTGACGACTCACAGTTGAATATGAGGCCCAGCTTCAGGGTTTTCCATACCAACATTTCAAGTCTGAACATTACCTCGACAGCATCTAGTTACAATGCTGACGATAGTTATTCATTCTCGGTGCAAGGCATTGACTACAACGGTAATACAGTGGCTGGCGGACTGCCTAGCGGTGCAAGTATAGAATGGTCGACAACTACTGGAACTATCGCCGGAACCGGGGCTACGACCGCTGAATTGACTCCAACGGTAAATGGTTTACAAACCATAACTGCGTGTTATGGTGTTATTTGTACCGATTATGTAATTGACTTGGAATCAGGTTTGCCAGTCGAATTATTTGCCTCACTTAACCAAAATTCAGATGTTAACTCGGTA
>DAWS01000149.1:0-12378 GCA_002506025.1 Euryarchaeota archaeon UBA111
TAACTGTTGTTGAGGATGAACCACCAGAGTTGTTAGCCCAGATAGTGTAGGTAATCGGTGATGTTTGTAGCACTGTAGGTGTGCCCCAAATTGTTCCATTGCTAGAGCCAAAGTTGAGGCCATTTGGCACATCAGGTTCAATTTCCCAACTTGTTACTGCGCCACCGCCTGGCGATACGGTGTTAGGCGTCATGACTTGATTGAGGGTCAAATCGATATCTATTGGGTTGTAATTGAAGGAGCCGGGTGCTTGCGCGTTGATCGTAATGTTAACTGTAGTGGAAGCAGAGCCGACCGAGTTGTTTGCCCAGATTACGTACACTCCGCCAGCAATAATTACAGTTGGAGTTCCCCAAATAGTTCCATTAGTAGATCCGATATTCAAACCGGTTGGTAACATTGGATCAGTCTCCCATGAGGTAATTTCGCCACTGGTTGAGCTGTTGGTGAATGTTGGATATTGTGACGTAATAGCAGTTAGGTGAGTGCCGCTAATATCTGCATAGGCAATGCTTCCCGGTGCGCCTGTGATGTAGAGTGTGAAGGTGGCAGTGGTAGTAAATCCAAGCGCAGTAACTGTAACAGTGTGAGTGGAATTGACATGTACTTCGGTTGGGGTTCCCGAAATAGTTCCAGTTCTCCAATTCATCGTTAGTCCATCTGGCAGGGGTGGGGCGATATCGAACACAGGTATAGCCGTCAGACCTTGCCCCGAACCCTTGACCGTTGTCAACTTGATTGCGTTGTTATTTGGTGCACTGTGGGCAATGAATATATCGTCATTAGCGTCAATTTCCATCACACTACCCCAGCCACCATAACCATCAAGCAAGACTGGTGCAATCCAAGAACCAGAAGCATTGGTTAGATACTTCAAATGTTTATTCGCCCCAATGTGATAAGCAATATGCACTGCGTCGTTGGAATCAACTGCAATAGCCGGCCAATGTGCTTTTTCTGAAGAAAGGTTGCGGTTTTCGAACCAATTTCCAGGCGTACCGCTGTGTAGATACATTCGTTTCATTTGATTATGCTGGAATTGTGATACTATGTGCAGGGTTCCCTGAGAATCGATGGCCATTTCCGGGGTCGTCCCGATATTGTAGTGGTTCGTGTTGGTATTGTACAGGTTCGCAACACCTGCAATCGTCTCATTTTGCCAAACACCGTTGATGCGGCTGGACATGCGCAAATCATTACATCCTACGTTACAATAGTATGCGACGTATAAGTTGCCATCGCCGTCCATAACCATTGATGGATCGTTGCCTTCGTCCCTTGAGGTATTGGTGATAGTCTCGTTGATCCACGAACCCCCTTGGTTGGTGTGATATTGCAGGTCGCGATAGGTGTTCTCGTTAATCGTCGTTACAATATGGACTGCATCTGTGATCGGATGAACCACAATAGCCGTCCCACGCCCACCACCAGTAACTGATGCAACACCCAAAGTAGACAAAACCCATGAGCCAGAAGCGTTGGTTGCATAACGTAGTTCACCGTTGTGCAAATCAACGTATGCAATATGAAGCGCACCATGACGGTCTATGGCTACTGATGGATGCTGTCCAGTATCGATCCCATTGTCAATCAGGGATTCGGTCCAAACCCCATTCCAGAGGTATCTCAATGCAAGGTCATGAGTTGTTGCCCCGGTATCGTTGCGAGCAAAGACTACTGCCATTTCACCTTGCTCACCTGAATCGATACCGATCCAATGTGAGCCATCGCCAGTTTGTAAATTGCCACTCAAGACAGACGAGATATTGCTTACTCCGGACGACCAGCCGTAGCTACTGACGGCATGGTTGTAGGTCATCGTAATGTCAGAAATTGTCGAGTTAACGCTTCCCTCGGTATAAATCGGTGAAATCGTTAGTGTTCCCGCATTACTTTGCACTAGGATGTAAATTGTAGTTGAATCGGTTCCACCAGTATTAGTTGCGGTGATGGTGTAGGAAATGTTAGTTGTCGTAACTGTTGGAGTCCCAGTTATCTCACAAGTACTAGATAGCGAAAGTCCGGTTGGCAGAGTTGGTGAATCGCTGCATGATACTATAGTTCCGCCAGAATTAATCACCGGCAGAGGAGTCATCGCAGTGTTGACTACCAATGTCAGTGAAGCCTCGCTGTAAGTGATTGAAGGTGCAACATCATTGACTGTGACATGAACATTGGCTACGGCCGAGCCACCTGAATTATTGGCGTAGATAGTATATTGTGTCCTAGTCAAGAGTGCACCTGGTGTTCCACTAATGATCCCGTTTGCAGTATTAAAGTGGAAATGAGGACCTGGGTCCGGCGAAATTTCCCACGTCTCGACCGCTCCACCAGTGTTGGTCGGATTGGAATGTGGACTAATTGGAACGCCAAGTGTTGCAACAATTTCATTCAGTGAATAAGAAATCACTGCTGCGTCATCGATAATGGTAATTGTTACAGTTGTTGAGGATGAACCGCCAGAGTTGTTAGCCCAAACCGTGTAGGTAATTGGTGAGGGTTGTAGGACCGTTGGTGTGCCCCAAATTGTCCCGTTGCTGGAACCAAAATTGAGTCCGTTTGGCACATCTGGCTCGATTTCCCAACTTGTTACTGCACCGCCGCCTGGCGAAACGGTGTTAGGTGTCATGGCTTGATTGAGGGTCAAATCCATATCTACTGGACTGTAAGTGAATGTTCCAGGGGCAATATCGGTAATGGCTATTGTCACAGTTGTTGAGGATGAGCCGCCGGTGTTGTTTGCCCAGATAGTGTAGGTAATTGGTGAGGTCTGTAGAACCGATGGTGTACCCCAAATTGTCCCGTTGCTGGAGCCAAAGTTGAGTCCATTTGGTACGTCCGGCTCGATTTCCCAACTTGTGACTGCGCCGCCTCCTGGCGAAACCGTGTTAGGCGTCATGGCTTGATTGAGGGTCAAATCCATATCTACTGGACTGTAAGTGAATGTTCCAGGTGCAACATCGTTTACTGTCATCGTTATGGTTGTCGAAGCGGAACCACCTGAATTATTAGCCCAAATCGTGTAAGTTGTAGCAGGGGTAATTGCGGTTGGAGTGCCCCAAATATACCCGTCATTTGCATCTATTGACAAGCCAGCGGGTAGATCACTTGCCTCCCAACTTGTTGCTTCGCCACCCGTAGCTGTGGCATGAATAGTGGAGATTGTCTGATCTTTAGTGAAAACATAAGAGGCGGATGGGTAACTGATTGAAGGAGCCACATCATTTACGGTAAAAGTGATGGTTGTGGAAGCGGAACCACCTGAATTGTTAGCCCAGATCGTGTAGGTTGTCGAAGGAGTGACGGCGGTTGGAGTGCCCCAAATATAACCGTCATTTGCATCTATTGACAAGCCAGCGGGTAAATCACTTGCCTCCCAACTTGTTGCTTCGCCACCCGTAGCAGTGGCATGTATAGTGGAGATTGTCTGGTCCTTTGTGAAGATGTATGAAGCGGACGGATAACTGATAGAAGGTGCTACATCATTTACGGTTATGTTAACGTAAGTTGTTGCGGTGCCACCAGAGTTAGTTGCCGTAATTGTATACATTGTTCTTGTTTCAACAATGTTCGGAGTGCCGGTAATTTCTCCTGTCGCTGTGTCGAAATTAAGTCCATTCGAGAATGACGGACTTATTGCCCACGAGCCCGCTACACCACCAGAATTGGAAGGTGAAATAGTACTTATTGCCACATCTTTGGTAAAGGTAAGATCGTTTTGGGTGTAAGATATTACAGGTGGGTCGAGTGCGAACTCTAGGTAGATGGTCGTACTGACCGAATTACCGCTGATATTGGCATAGACTGTGTGAGTAGTGTTAGTGTAAGTCGAAGTTGGTGTACCACTAATTACTCCGCTGCGCCAATTCATATGCAAACCAGCAGGTAAAGCCGGACTGATTTGCCATGTCGTGTGTTGCTTAACGCCCTTGCCTGAACCCGGTGTCGTAGCATGCTCTAATTCCTGATTAACCGCTACATCGCTGTGAGCAATGTGAATATCATCGTTCGAATCTATGGATAGTGAGTTGAATGTCCCTCCGTCGTGAGATAGAGTTGCTTTATTCCAACTACCGCTGGAGTTAGTCACATACTCGACAATGTAATTATCGGCGAAATTAAATTTGCTGTAAACAATGTGTAAATCGCCGTTAGAGTCGGCTGCGATACTAGTATAGTGCACTGCTTGATTGAGTTGCACATCTGAAACCGACCACGAGCCATAATTGCCTGAGGCCAACCTTAGGTCGTTGTTATTATCATCTTGCACAAAGGAAATGTGAACAACATCATTGTAATCCACGGCAATTGATGAGTACTTTCCTTGATTACCCGCGAACGCAACTATTTCTAAATTCCACGACCCGCCTGAATTTGATGCATAGATTAAGTCGTTACCCGATTCTCGGAAATATGAAACATGTGCTTTATCATTCGAATCTAAGGCAATGGCCGGGTCAAAGGCGTTTTTAGTAACATCTGAGATCATAGTTGTGGACCAACTTCCACCTTGATTAGTTGTGTAATTTATTGTATGGATAGTATTCGCTGAGTTCTTGGTTGAGTATACGATGTGTACATTATCCAGAGAATCGATAGCTAAGTCTGTCCCAGCAATCCATCCCTTCGCTACATTCTTGTTGCTACCCAATGTATAATGTAGATCAACAACATTCCAAGTCCCACTAGAATTTGTTGCATAGCGTAAAACATCATTTGTCATATCTAAGTAAACAATGTGCACTACACCACTTGAATCAATTCCGATACTTGGGTATTTCAAATCGGTGACTGAATTCTGAATTACGGAGGTGGTCCAGCTACCATCGTAGTAATAGGCCAATTTCATATCATTTGATATCGATTCATAACCAACAATAGCCATTGCACCATTAGGGCCTTGAGCAATATCATTCCCTTGAGTGTATGAACCGGCAATAACTTGAGAGGAACTGGTTGAAACCCCAGTGGTCCACGCTGGACTACTAGTGTCACCGTTGATAGTATGAGTGAAAGTAATTGGAGTAATCGCTGAATTTGGCACATCTGAAATGCCATCTACGCTAGAGGTTAGGGTAGCAAATACTTGCACTCCAATAGTAAGACTTGCAGTATCAGTACCGCCTGAATTGGTTGCTGTAACAGTATATACTTGAGATGTGGAATCTACCGTTGGCGTACCTGATAATTCACCTGTTGCTGTATCAAAATGGAGACCGTTTGGAACGCCTGGAGAGATACTCCATGAGGTCGCAGCTCCCCCACTATTGGACGGGGTAACCGAAGTCATTGCCTCATTGACAATCAAGTCAAAAGTGGTGGTTGAGTAGGAAATGATGGGTGCTTGATCAATTATTGAAATAGAAATTGTTGTGGTATCGGTGCCACCAGAATTGGTTGCCGTAATTGTATAAGTTGCTGGTGTGGTTTGTAGGCCAGTGGGCGTTCCAGTAATTTCTCCGGTTGAAGTATCAAAGGTAAGACCTGTTGGTTCGGTTGGGGAGATGGTCCAAGATGTCGCTGCACCTCCGGTATTTGTTGGGGTAATCGTTGAGATTGCAGTATCCTTGGTAAGAGTGAATGGAGAGCCTGAGTAAGAGATTGTTGGAGTCTGAGCAACCACATTAAGGTAGAACTGCCCAGTATAAGACAAACCGGTAGATGAGGTTGCAGTAATGGTATGAGTAGTGTTGACTTGAGATATGGTTGGTGCTCCTGAAATCGTACATGTCCCGTCTTCCACGCTAAGTCCAGTTGGCAGGGAAGGTGAGAAAGTACAAGTTGCGCCAGATAATGCTGAGCGTGTTGATGATGCTGTGATATAACCTTGAATTGTTTGATGGTAAAGGTTGCCACTGTTGACAGTGTTACGATGTGCTATATGGATATCGTCGTTAGCATCCACTGTGATTGCGGTATCCAAACCGGTTCTTTCAGTTGGGTGAACATATATTCCTTCTTTGACCCATGAACCTGTGGCATCGGTAGCATACCACAAGTCATCAAACGCAGCACCATTCATTTCATATGAAATATGGGCAGAACCTTGAGAATCGTAAGCAAGAGAATTGTATCTTCCGACACTGCCTGAGAAGTGGATTACTTCGGTAGACCAAGAAGAACCGTCATACACTTTATACTCTAAATCATCGCTGTGAGCATTGAAATAAGATATTCCTGGCTCATCAGTGATTGGAGATACCGCAATATCCAAAGCCATTCCGCCTGCATTGTATATGTTTTTTAGATTTGAACCAACCCATGTCCCTGACGTATCGGTAGCATAATGCAAGTCGTCTAAAGTGGCGTCATACATGGCGACATGTATGTGATCGCTTGAATCAATAGCAATCGAGTTCCACTCAACATCAACCCCTGTGATGATTGGCGAGAATGACCAAGATGTAGCACTCAAACAGTTACTCGAACATGTCGCATGGGTTAACTCTCCACCACTCTCCCGGTATGAGATGTGTGGGTTATCGTTGGAGTCAATAGCAATTGAGGTATATCTCCCGCCACTACCATCTATGGTCTCCTTCCCCCAAGAATTAGAACCTGAAGCCTTGTATGCATACTTCAAGTCATTGCCCTCATTTCTGTGGTAAGACACGTGAAGACCATCGGATGAATCAATCGCAATACTACAATACTGGCCTACTCGCATGTCTGAATCAATGGTTGTGGTAACCCATGAACCAGATACATTGGTTGTATATCTTAGATCTTCCTTTGAGCCTGACCGATACGAAACTATGTGCACTTTGTTGTTACTATCGGTGACTATGCTGTTGTAATAACCAGATTCGCCAGCAGTATATGCCGCACTCGAACTGTTTTGCACACTCGAGGACCAGCCTGTCCAATTGAAAGTGATTGGAGTAATGGTGTTGTCTTGTATTATCTCAACGCCAGCAACGCTTGGCTCTACTTGCCACATCGACATCAACTGAACCGTTGCAGTGGCAGATTGAGTAGTAGTATTGGCGTAGATTGTATAATCCTTGGCGGCGAATCCTTCAGCAGGAGTTCCCCAAATAGTTCCATTATTAGCGCCAAACGATAATCCGGTAGGTAAGTCTGGATGGATTTCATAGGTTTCTGTATTGGCTAGGCTACGGAATTTACCAAATCTTAGTTGGTCTGTATCTTCATCGAGATAAACAAGGTGCATGTCTCCATTTCTGTCCAATTCCATTGAAACACCCTTTCCTCTGGCGGATGACTCTCCATCAAGTGTTTGGGTAATCCAAGAACCTTGAGCATTTGATGAATAATTCAGTGTGTTTCCATTACTATTATGATACACAATGTGAGCTTTGTCGTTGTCATCTAATTGTAAGACCAAACCAGATTGAGCATTAGCTCCATCATCAATGGTGGTCGTAACAAATCCTGACCCTGCAGCATTGGTGGAATAGTATACCTTAGTACCAGCATTGTTAGAATATGCAATGTGGACATAGCTATTCGAATCGATGGCGATGGAAGTATCCCCACTGGTACTAGTAGATGAGTCGACATTTTGCCTTACCCAAGAGTTAGACCCTTCCTTGTAAGCATACTTTAGGTAATTACCTGTGCCATGTTTGTAAACTGCATGTACCGTCGAGTCTGCATCATCAACGACAATCGAATTATGACGGCCAATCGGCCCGGTACCGGAGTGAATAATCCCGTGAGCCCACGAACCACCGGCAACTTTCTTGCTCCAGCGTAGATCTTGGCCATCAGGAACGCCTTCAAAATAAGCGACATACAGAGTATCGTGTTCGTCGATATCCATGGAAATAAAAGCACCTACTGCAGTTGCAGTGTATAAATTAGATTTTGACCAAGTAGAGTCCCCTGAAATTGAGCCGTCATGAGAAATTGCTCTGGTTGCATATCTGATATCTTCAGTATTGGTTTTTTGGTAAACTATGTGGATATAATCATTCGAGTCGATGGCAATGTTGCATTCTAATCCTACATTAACAGAGTTTGTCGCCTGGACCGCCTCCCATGCCCAGCTTCCTGTTACATCGGTCATGTAGTATAGGTTACCAGTGCCATAATTGGTGCGGAAACAAATATGTGAATTGCCGTTTCTGTCAATGGCAATATCCATATCTTGGTGAACGTCATACGGCGTATAGTCAAATGGTTGTATAGAAGCGTTAGTAACGTAGGAAGTTGTTGCTGAAATTGTAATTGGCGTCATTGGAGTATTGGCCGTTAATTGTGCACTAGTAGCACTAGGTGTGATGGAGATGTAATAACATGAGCCATCCTCAAATTGTGCATTGCTATCATAATTTAATGCACCCTCATTAGTACATCCAACTGTTGGACTAGATAGGGGAGAGTAACTCCATTTAGTTCCCGGTACCCAAGGACTTGCCTCATCCGCAGCATAAGCGCCGGCACCAAGAATATGTAGTGGTGAGCCCCACACTGGCCTGAAATCTCTGTTGTCAGGGTCGACTAAGAAATCACTGACTTGCCAGTATTTTGGGACTCCAGTGGTAATAACTGGAACTGGCGACAATTGATTATCAGTAGCTCCATTGCCTAATCTTCCATTCCCACCAGTACCCCAACAGGTCATTGTTGCATCATCGAGAATTGCACAAACATGTCCTGTTCCGGCAATCAGAGCGTGCGCTGTGCGACCTGCGCCCAGACTATCGGTTGTAGTTGGAGTGAATACATCACTCATTCCTCCAGTACCCGTTGAGATACCTGAGCCCCAGCACTTAACCGTGCCATCATCAATTACTGCACAGCCGTGGCCTCCGCCTTGAACAACTTGTTTTGCATATCGATCTGTTCCAAGCGATGCGGTAAATGTCGGTGTAGTCTGTTGAAAACTATTCCCTGTACCTAATCGACCATTACTGCCTTGACCCCAGCACATTACTCTACCGTCATTAATCACTGCACATGTCTGCGCCCAACCAGCGTCTACATCTACGGCATACAATCCTGAACCAAATGATGTGCTTTGGGTCGGCGTGGTTGAGGGAGCGCCGGATGTGCCGAGTCCAAGTTGACCGTTTTGATTTCTACCCCAACACTTTACCGAGCCGTCTTCAATTAACGCGCAAGTAAAGGTCCAACCAGCCGTCAGCGAAATCGCTTGAGAAGTGCCGGTGAAACCTGATATTGTGATTGGGCTAAACGAATTTGTTGTAGTTCCATCTCCCAACTGGCCATAGACATTGGAGCCCCAGCATTTTACATTCCCGTCGTCGAGAACTGCACATGAATGATGTCCTCCGGCAACAATATCAACCGCTTCGACACCAACACCTAGTGATAATGTTGGAGTTGGCGTGTATCTAGAAATCTGGGTGCCATCTCCCAATTGCCCATGGTTGTTATACCCCCAACAACTAACTGTTCCATCGTTAAGAATGGCACATGAATGATGACCTCCTGTCGCAACCTTCACTGGATAAAGACCTGTGCCAAAGGAGGTTATTTCTACTGGCAGGGAAGAAAAAGTGCCATGGAGACCATTCCCTAGACTACCATAGGTGTTATCTCCCCAACAATACAACGACTGGGCGTTGGATATAATACAGTTAGAACTACCATACCCAGATGCTATTGATTGTCGGTAACCTTCGGCATATCCATTCCAATTGTTCCAATTTGTGCCGTCTGGGAGTGGGTATGCATAGATATCATCCGAACGATGATCCGCCATTGAATCGACTGCATTATGGTGAAGAGTTGAATTCTTGTTATTGATGCCGCTGTCGGTCAGGAAAATGATGCCGTTCTTACCGGTTGAATTGAAGACGGTGTTGTTGTGGATATCGTGATAATCACCTTTGACCATTAGACCGCCTGCAGCATTCCAGATAACATTGTGATGCATAGTTCCATTCCTACCTTCACCAACTTGGTTGATTGGTGCATCAAATCTTGCACCGTACTTGATTACATCGTGAATCCAGTTATAGGCAATTTCAGCACCGGGTGCCTCTCCCTGCATGACTTGAACAACTGCCCCATCAGTCTGCAAATGGCCAACATTCCATACTTCATTGTAGAATACTTTAGGCGCATCACCGATAGATAATACCGACGAAGCACCGGTTAGGTGAACCGAGTTGTTAGTGAAATACATATCGCGCCCGCCCTCGTAAATAGTCGTCATCAAACCCTTTTGGTCTGCTGCTGTCCAATCGATAGCGTGGAAGTAAGAATTGTTGACAGTGTTGTTGTGAGATTGGCCTCCCGAACCGTGGAATTCAAGCGCACCGCCATCGGTGTTGGTGATAGAAATCCTGTCGACAAATGTGTTGGTACATCGGTAGAAGCGGGTCATCCAGCGGTCGTCTTCAGATTCACCGGTAATGCCTAAACCACGTTTTGAAGTGCTTGGATATTCAAGTGTTGAATTGGTAAAACTACACCTGTCACAGTTGTTGAAGTTGATTGTGGTGCCAAAGAAATCAATGCCTTGAATCGTTACCCGGTCTGAATTTTCAACGCTTATGGCAAATGGTTGAACCTTGACGCGCAAATCCAAGTTGTTGGCATCTTGGCCGCCGGGAGTCTTGTAATGCAAGCGACTGTTGTCTGTGTCAAACCACCATTCGCCGTCAATATCGATTAATTCGCGTTTCCCTTCCAAAAAGTAAGCGTGGTGTTTATTTTTCCAAGAAACCCCACTTGAGTCATAAGAGAATGTTCCGTTAGCACTATTCCACCCGGTTATCTCACGACTGTTACTACGGAATGCGCCTAGATTGAGAATCGCAATTGCACCTACTGGATCTAAACCCGTGGCATTAATGGTCTCATTAAGTCCTGTGTGCACGCCAGTTTCTGGACCAGCATCGGTTAGCCAACCTTGTGTGTAGGCGTTATTGTTGGTGGTCAAGGTTCCCTCTGCCCAATAGGAGCGATTGAATACCGTTTCATCAGAGAACTGGGCGTTTGGCCAACGGGCCGGAACTTGCTCGTCATAGTTGTAGAATAATTGCCAGCCTGCAACCGGCAAATCAACTTCCTGGATGCCATCGCTGTCGGCATTAGTCCACACTGCTGATAAGTCAGCAGTGATGCTTTTTGTTCCATCGAATACCACACTAGCACCATCAGCGGCGCGAATAACCAAATCATCTAGATTGTCAACTGTGACATTATCGTGATAATTGCCCGATTGAAGAATGACTTCATCACCCGGGACCGCTACAGAAATTGCTTCGCTGAGACTATTTTTCGGGCAGTTAATCGTTCCAGACCAACTTGCAGAGCCATTAACCGGGTCAATGTAAATTGGCGTGCCAGCGGTTCTAGTGACCGAGTCACAGCCAGCATATGATTCGCGAACGTCAAGGACACTTAGCTCTCCTCTTTGCTCATAATTTGCCGTAATTTCGTTTATCCCAGCAGACCACGTCATTGAGATCATTAAGAACACAATGAATAGGGAAGTCTTGATTTTCTGCGACGATTTAACCGACAGCGTAACGCCTCCCCTAAAGGGGAGGCGGAATTTCTCCGGTTTATTTGTTACCCTAGATAAAATGAGTCATTTTTCTGCAGGTTTCTCCGGTGGCCATTCCATTTTTGCGTCATAAGGCCAGCCTTTTTTGCTGACATTGAAGCCAAGTTCGGCAAATTTTCTGCGAGCTTTTCGCCATACTGGCAACAGGTAACCGACTTGAGAGCGCTCACTGAATGTCCAACGCCACGGACAGCGTGGAAGACTGGCGACCCAGTTGTCGAATAACGCCCGCGTTTCTGGCACTTCATGACCGCCTGGTAATAGGAACGATGCAATGTTCAACGCGCCATGTGAGCCCCTTGTTTCTGACCAACAAGCCAGCTCAAGGCCGAACAATGGGCCGTCCAAGACTTTGAGACCAATAGTTCTGGTTGATTGGGCCATGGGGACGATTATCGCAAATCGATCAACTAGTCGTGCGCCCTCATGTCGCTCGATTTGCCAACCTGCTTGTTCGATTAATTTTCTCAATGCCTTAACACACTGAACTGGGGAAACACTGACTTCCAAATCGGTTGTCGCTTTCCGCACCATAGATACTCCTTCCTTAGTGAGTGCATGAATGCTTCCAATACTTGGTTGCAATCGAGTATGCACGGTTCAACAAGCGGCCGTCGCTGGACGAGGCCTTCCGCTAAAGACCGATGAACCGTGTCGATATGCTCTCGCCTGCTTAGGCAAGGGTAAATCGGATAGGTTATCCGTCTTAATCAACCGAACAAGGAGCCTAGACCTTCGAAACCGCCACCGTCGTCTTCTTCCTCCTCCTCTTCAGCAGGGGCTTCCTCAGCGGCAGCAGCAGGTGCGGCACCACCGGCTGCAGGAGCAGCGGCAGCAGGTGCAGCAACAGCTTGGGTCATGGCTTCACT
>DAWS01000149.1:12799-13804 GCA_002506025.1 Euryarchaeota archaeon UBA111
CAATGTCTTTTTCAGCAGCGTGCAATAACATAGCAGCGTATACATATTCCATATTTTTCACCTCATTTTCAACCGAATAGATCTCCAAGTCCGCCGAATCCGGCTTCCTCTTCCTCTTCCTCTTCTTCTTCGGCTTCGGTTGGAGCCTCAGAAGCGTCCTCGACGGCGGCAGGTGCGGCGGCTGCCGCAGTAGCGGCGGCGCCTAACATGGCTGCCAGTTCGTCATCGAGTGCGTCAGCAGATAGCGAGCCTGCAATACCTAGTGCGGCACGGTTTGCTCTGCCAATTATGTGTGGGGCAGAGGTCTCATTGACCACTGCTGCTTCAACAGCCACAGCGAGTGCTTCGCTGCTGGCTTTAGCGACCAGAGTGGGCATGGTTTGACTGGTAAACCATGCAATGTTGCAAGCAACGTTGAAAGCGCTTGCAGCGTAACTGATTAGGTCGGAATTGAATTGTTCGTAATCGATGTCTAAAGTGGATGGTTCAAACAAAACACCATCTTCGAGAGTTCCGCATAGTCTTAGTCCGGTAACAATCGGATTGATACCAATCTTAGACAGCATCATACCGAGTTCACCTTCGAAAACTTCGCCTTCTTCCAACACTACCGTGCGCTTCTGGATTTGAACGGAGCCACCCATAATCTTCGCCGGAATTCCGACGGAGTTTAGGTCACCAACTATTGGGCCTGGAGGCATTCCAGTATCCATCTTTTCAACTACGATTTGATACGGAGCGACATCGCCTTCTTTGGCCGCTCGGCCGGCTTCTGTCTTCTTCAACTCAGTGAACAATCCGAATGAGTTCATCTCGTTTGTTGAAACCAGTGCTGGTTGGATAGCGGATTTGAAAAGTGCCTCCAAGTGTTGGTAATCATAACCACACTGTTCCCACGCAAGCTTCATCAAGCGCTTCTTAGCAACTTGAATCTTCATTGAACCACGCAAATCTTTCCTCATGCCAATCATAGCACCGGCTGGAACTCCGTGAATGTCAATAACC
>DAWS01000016.1:0-3051 GCA_002506025.1 Euryarchaeota archaeon UBA111
GTTGAGTCTGGTTTAGCCGATACATGGCTTCAATCATTATCCCTGGGTGATGAATATATTTGGGCACAGGTGACCGGCAGGAGGCCGATAATATACCATCAGCGAAGGCTCGAAGATAATGACCAACAAAGAACAAATCTAATTCCAGTTTCCGGACGCATTGTTGACTTTATCGATGCCGAACTATCGCTAAAAGACATCGATGAATTTGTAGAAATCGCCTTACAGCACGACATAAGAAAACTCACAATTCGGACTGAGGTGGCACCAGATTTGCAGCCTAAATTACAAGGCTCACTCGACCGACAATTGGCTAGGCGACATGGCACTAAAGAAGGCTTCATAATCAGGCATCAAGGACAAGAAAAATACCTACTTTGTATTGTCAATTAAGCACCCAAAAGCGAGTAATTCACCAAATCAAAAACAACATGCTGCATCGCGGTCTTGATATATAGGAGGTTGGTCGGGAACTTGCTTCACACTGTGTGCAGCATCAAGGTGAAATGATATGGCACGACCAAAAACCGAAGATCTAGGTGAAGATTTTTCATACATACTTCGTATGGCAGATACAGATATTGACGGTCTAAAACCGCTTGCTACCGCCCTTACAGCGGTAAAAGGTGTAGGCGCTAGAACTGCTAATCAAATTTGTAAGAATACCGGCTTTGATGCAGCTTCCCTAGCGGGACACCTATCTGTCGAAGATCAAGAGAAACTAAGATTGGCCATCGAAGGTTACAACGAGTCAGTTCCTCTGTGGATGCTCAACCGTCAAAGAGACCTTGAAACTGGGGACGAATTACATCTTACCGGTCAGCAAGTTTCACTCACACTCAAAGATGACGTCACCAGACTACGATCAATCAAGTGTTATCGTGGCGTCAGACATGCTAGTGGCAACAAAGTCAGAGGACAGAGAGGCCGCTCGAATGGCCGTGGCGGTCTAACACTTGGTGTAAGCAGAAAGAAGTGAGGGATGTAGATGGGAGAACCAAAATTTTCACGACCAAAATTTGACACGCCTTCTCACCCGTGGAAGGCTGCTAGAATCGAAGAAGAACACGCAATCAAGGCCCAGCACGGGCTCAAGAACATGCGTGAAATCTGGAAGGCTAAATCACAATTAAGACGCCACCGACGACAAGCAATGCGTCTAATTGGTATGGTTGATACCAGTGAAGGACACGGTAAGCGAGAGATGGAAGATTTGCTACGCTCTCTGCACAACAAGGGACTGATTCAGTCCGATGCAAGCCTCGACGACATTCTATCTCTTGGTACGGAAGATATCCTAAACCGAAGACTACAAGCACAGGTCTACTACAAAGGTCTCGCAACCACCATGAAACAAGCACGTCAACTAGTCAACCACGGTCTAATTTGCATCGGTGAACAGAAAGTTACCATCCCATCATATCCAGTATCACGAGACGAAGAAGAACACATCAAGTATCATCCAAGTAGTGGTTTGAATAATCCAGAGCATGCAATTCGTAAAGCAATCGAAGGACGCAGAGAAAAGGCAGAGTATGCTGTTGAAGAGGTTGATCCAGAAGCGACACCTGAATTTGCTGCTGAAGTAAAACAAGCAGCAGAGGCTGCACCATCAGTTGAGACTGGAGGCGATGAGTGATGACACGCAGAGCAATCGTCAATATTTTCAGTTCATACAACAACATACTAATGACAGCAACAGACCTAACAGGAGCGGAAACAATAACCACTTGTTCTGGCGGCCAAATGGTCAAATCTTCCAAGGATAGCGGTGGACAATTCGCTGCTACCAGGGCTGCTGAAAAACTGGCTGATGCACTTAAAGACAAGGAATTCACCCAGTTAATTGTCAAGTATAGAGCTCCGGGCGGTAACTTGTCTAACAACACTGGTCCGGGAGCACAAGCTGCAATCAGAGCGCTTACCCGTGCCGGCATGACGATTACTCGAATTGAAGATGTAACTCCAATCGCTCACGATGGGACTAAAAAGAAAGGCGGCCGTAGAGGCCGACGTGTATGAAGTGGTGATACAGTGAAAGCAGAAATTGTAGATGGCTGGCCAAAAGAAAACTCAATTAGAATTTCACTGAGCGAAACAGATGCTTCGCAGGTAAATGCGATTAGGAGAGCACTAATCTCTGATGTTCCTAAGTTAGCAATTACTCGAGTGAACATAAGCCAAGGCGTTGTCGAAAACGATGGCCAAATTCTTGAATCAGTTAACGTATTACCAGACGAGATGCTTGCTCATCGATTGGCAATGATTCCAATACCTACATTCCCAGAAGAAAAACTCTCATTCTTCGAAACATGCCCAGTTTGTATCGATTTAGTTGAGGCAGAGAAAGGTTGTCCACAGTGTCAGGTGCTATATTCGCTCAATATTCAGGGACCAGCCGCTGACTCTGAAGAAGAGCATGTAACAGTATATGCTGGAGATCTAACAACCATATCAGACCCAATGTTTGACATCAGAGAAGAGCACCGAAGAATACCGATTACTATCCTGTCAAAAGGTCAGTATCTCGAATTGTATGCTTTTGCCACGCTTGGTCGTGGTGCAAGTCACCAAAAGTGGTCGCCGGTCGCTGGTGTTGGATTTAGTGGTAGAAATGTCGCTAAACTCAACAACGCGAAAAAGGCTGAGACCTTGTTTGCATTAAATTTGAAGACTAGTGATGGAAGAGACATCGATGCAAAATTGTTCGGTAAGAACAAAACTGTTGATGATGTTAATACTGTTATCGATTTGGAAAGAGCACTCCATCAAGTCGGACCAGGAACAGGCCGAGACGCAGATTTCGACGGTGCTATTTCTCTTGAGCCAGTAGAAGGTAGTTATGTGTTGACATATGAGACCGATGGCAGCATGACTCCAGTAACCGCATTTAATCTAGCAATGGATGAGTTAACAAACAGATTCGCTGGCTTGAATGAGGAAATCAGTGCTGCACTAAAGTAAACTCAATAGTGAGTATACTCAAGACTCAGTGGCTTGTGAATGACTTTTCTACCATCATTGGTGACTTTACCGATGATTTCTACACCA
>DAWS01000016.1:3451-10341 GCA_002506025.1 Euryarchaeota archaeon UBA111
CCACATCCCATGTTGAATGTGCGATACATTTCCCAGGTCTCAACTGCACCAAGCTCGGCCAACCAAGTAAATTCAGGGTGAACTGAAAGAGGGCTGGATATTTCCCATCCAAGAGTCTCATGTAATCGAAGGAGATTCGATAATCCGCCTCCAGTAATATGGCATATTGCTTTGAGGTCATTGACCGAAAATCTACATTCTTCAGATTGTGACCAATTAATCAAGTCTACCACTGGGTCGCAATAAATTCTCGTGGGGTTAAGGAAAACCTCACCTAAAGTTACTGGTGTATTATCGATATTGAAACGAGCCACTTTTCGTCCATAAGACTCAGTACTAAATGGCGCAGCATCGGTATACTGCATACCGGCATGGTCGATGATTCGACGAACTAGAGAATAACCGTTGGAATGAATACCGGAGGAGGGTAAACCGATCAAAACATCACCCGCGGTAAGATTTTCACCAGTTATTGCATTACCTTTTTTCAGATAACCTAGAGCAGTTCCTGACAAATCTAACTCGGTCACTATTCCAGGAAGTGAAGCGGTTTCACCCCCAGCCAAAGTAACTCTCGCTAATCGACATGCTTCGGTTAGTGACGCTCCAAGTGCAGCATGAACATCTGGGTCAGGCTTCGGTACAGCGACATAATCTACGAAAGCGATTGGCTCGGCCCCAACACATAACAGGTCATTGACGTTCATGGCCATACAGTCGATACCAACTCCAGACCACTCGTTTAGTGCGGCGGCAATCTGCAATTTGCTACCAACTCCATCAGTTGCTAATGCTAACAAATGGTCGCCAAATTCGATTAGGCCACCAAAACCACCGGGCAGATCGACAGGCGCACCAGGCGTTCCAGCTGGTCTAACCGATTTACTTAGCGAGGATATTAGTGAGGCAACAGCTGAACCTTCAAGGTCGATATCTACACCAGCACTGGCATAGTCCATCTTATCAGCCATACCTTTCCCAGCCAAAGGCAGGCAATGAATAAATCGGCTCATATCTGGAGGGCTTCAGCTAGCATTGGCATACTGTAATCCAAGCGGTATTCGATACCGGAATGCGAGCCATCAAATTCTTCCCAAAAGTGTTCTATATTGTGTTCTCGTAGCATTCTAACCATTAATCGACTACCGTATTGTATACCATATTGGTCTTTATTACCGCAGTCAATAAATAACAAATCAAGTGATTTCAGCGAATTAATATTCTGTTCAATCGAGGTCAGCGGATCAAATGCTAACCAGTTTTTCCACAATGCATCGTCTAAAATACAGGTCTCAAGATCAAAAGGTAGTCTAATGCCATAAGAATGACTGTGCTCAGTTTTTGAATCATAAGAAGCAGCCATTGCACAGGTCATTAGTGCATGGAAATCATCACCACTCAATTTACTGCATTGTTTGACATATCGAAGAAAATTTTCAACCCCGTTTTGCTTATTTATTTGAGTTGCTGTATTGCTAAATTCAGAGCGATAGAGTAGGTCGAATCCAACATCACCAGAATGCGTTGCAATCGCTTGCCACTCTTCAGGGTGGTGTATCGCGTTGTGTAGTGCACCAAAACCACCAGATGACTTGCCAAACAGACCAAACCTGCCATTAGTTGGATAGCGTGCTGAGATCTCAGGCTTGAGTGATTGATGCAGCCATGTGCTCCATTGCCCCATGATTCCTGAGTCAACAAACTGATTGCCACCAAGCGAAGTAAAGCAATCTGGCAATACTAGAATTGTCGGACTCATTTTATCTTCTCGCACTAACCTTTCATGCCTTTGGGGGAGTGTCTCAGCAAAAGCTTTCCATCCTGCTCTTGCTAATCCCGAAGAGGTGAAAGGGGCAAGATAAATCAGTACCGGCAACTGATGACCTTGGTCAATAATCTCTAATCCAGAAGGTGGTATGTGGACAATAACCTCTCTAACGGTTGGGTCACCAAGATTGTTGTTTAACAAATCTGAATCAATAGTAAACCGATCTAATTTACCTTCAATTGGCGAGAAACTATGCTCGGGCATGGATGTCCTATGATGCCATTACTCATTTGTTCGACGGTCGGTGTTACTACAATGGACATCAATATTCCTTGGGAAAATGCAAGGTAGAGCACGCTTTAGTTCCACAGGAAACGCAGGGGTATGACAAATCGACAGAAGTAATCATAAACCGAGGCCAAATAGTCAGGCAGTCTAGCACATTAGGATTGGTGAGGATTATGCTACAAGAATTTGATTTAGCAGCCAGATGGACCTCAATGATCCAAGATCTATACGCCGAGGCGGTCCACAACCTTGCACAGAAGTGGCCCGATGAGCAATCGCTTGAAGTTTCATATCGGATTATAGAGGGGTTTGATGATGAGTTCGCTCAAAACATAATTGCCCACCCGGATTTGCATTTTCAAGCTGCAAATCAAGCGTTGCGTCAATTTCTCCAAGATGAAGGGCATACCTCAATGTATCCGTTTGTCAGGATTGTTCACCTACCGAGTGATCAAATTCGCACGGTTTCTCAATTAAGAGCTGATGATATTGGTATGTGCTTGGCAATCGATGCCATTGCGACCAAAATTTCTGGCGTGCGACCAAGAATCTATTCAGCCTCATTCATGTGTTCTTCATGTGGCCACATAACAGAAGTAAAACAACCTAATGAACAAGAATTGATAGAGCCAATAGAATGCTCTCAGATTGATGGTGGCTGTGGAAGACAAAAACGTCAGACTAGGTTTGTTCTACAAGAGGATGAATCGATTCTTATCAATTCCCAATTTATCGAATTACAAGAATCGCCAGAGCAACTGAAAGGGGGAATTCAACCAGAACGGATAATTTGCATTGGAGAGCATGATATTGCCGGCAAGTTGAACCCTGGTGATAGAGTCAAAGCTAACGGTGTCTTGTTCATTCGGTCACAAAGAAAGGGCGGTAAAGATACCCCTGTGTTCGATATTTTCCTACGCATTCATTCTCTAGAGCGACAAAATGTACCGCTTGAAGAGATTTTGATAACAGAAGATGAAGAACTCGAAATCAAGGAATTAGCTAGCCGTTCTGACATATACGATTTGTTTAGCCGTAGTATTGCTCCTTCAATATTCGGTATGGCTAGAGTCAAAGAATCATTGATGTTGCAATTATTTGGTGGCGTTGCGAGATTAAACCCAGACGGGACTAGGAATAGGGGTGATATCCACATCTTATTGATGGGCGACCCGGGTGTGGCAAAATCACAATTACTGGACTACATGTCAAAGATTTCCCCACGTGGCCAGTTTACCTCTGGTCAATCGGCTTCTGCTGCTGGACTTACAGCTGCGGCTGTCCAGGATTCAGCCGCAGATGGGCGCTGGACCCTAGAAGCTGGTGCCTTGGTGTTAGCAGACCTAGGACTAGCAGCAATCGATGAATTTGACAAGATGAACGATAGCGATCGTTCTAGCATGCATGAAGCAATGGAGCAACAAACGATTTCACTATCTAAAGCAGGAATTAATGCCAGTCTTAGAACAAGATGCGCGGTTCTTGCTGCGGCAAACCCAAAAAATGGGCGCTTTGAACCAATATCAGATACTCCATTTACGGCACAGATAAATCTCGCACCGCCATTAATTTCTCGATTTGATATTATATGGCTGTTAACAGATAATGCAGAACAAGACCGTGATGCTAAAATTGCTCAGCACATAATCAACAATCGACTACTCGGAACAAGTGAGTTACTAGTCAATCAAGGCAGTGCACCAGATCCGTCAAGAAAATTGTCTTCAGCCACGCAAAAATCACAGGACGGAGATGAGATTCTAACAAAAGAGCTGATTAGGAAATACATTGCTTATTCAAAGCGCGCAATTCATCCTAAACTTGACGAAGAGGCACGTAATAGGATAGTTACCTTCTATGTCGACACAAGGAAAAAAGGTGGTGAATACGCAGATAGTGTTTCGATTACCGCCCGTTCATTGGAAGCAGTAGCCCGTATGGCTGAAGCAAGCGCGCGCATACGATTGTCGGATGTTGCTAATCTTGAGGATGTCGAAAGGGCAATACGGCTAACCAGAACGTGGCGAAATGAATTGATGGGCGAGAACTTTGACATGACAACCATCGAGTCAGGTAGGAAGGCGTCAGCAAGGAATCACGAAAGAATGTTGATTGATACAATCCGCGACCTAGAGGCAAGATCAAATGAGAAAATCAAATATGCAAATCGAATAGATATTTACAATGAAATGCAAAATCATGATGTCGATCGTGGTAAGGTCGATGATATGATTGAGAAGATGGTCAGAGATGGAACATTGATGCTACCGAAAGGATATGACACTATCCAAACCCTCAGATAGTAATCGTTGCAATCTTGAATAATGAATTACTGGGATAGCCATGGCGGAGTCCCACTACCCAGAACCATCAGGTGATGTTAGTGATGTTGGGAGCCTAGACCCAGACCAACTTGGCTTCATGTGTGGTATAGAGGTTCACCAACAATTAGCAACTGGTAAATTACACTCTCGCCAACCGGGTGATTTGTTTGATGTAACTATGGAGAGCCTGCCAGATGATTGGCCAAGATTCTCTCGCCGCCTCAGAGCCGCACGAGGCGAGGGCGGCAAGATTGACATTGCCGCTCGCTTTGAATCCAAACGTAACCGTTCATTCGAGTATGTTCAATCACCAAATTCTGGTCTTATTGAATTAGATGACCAGCCACCGCTGAATCACGATTCTGATGCCCTTGATATTGCACTGACTACTTCGGCTTTACTAGATGCAAAGCCGGTATCTCTGCTTCAGACCATGCGAAAAACGGTTGTTGACGGTTCTAACACCAGTGGTTTTCAGCGAACTACTTTGATATCAACCGGTGGGGTTTTGCAAACCGCTACCAGCCCTGTCGGAATTTCTGTATTATGTTTGGAAGAAGATAGTGCGAGGAAGCTAGATACCTTTACTACCGTTGATGGAGAGAGAGTCATCTATAATTTAGACAGACTTGGTCTACCATTAATCGAAATTGCTACTGAACCGGATGTTAGAACACCAGAACATGCTAAGGAAACCTCGATTGCGCTTGGCCGCACATTGCGTCAAACCCGACGCGTAAGACGAGGCCTTGGTAGCATTAGACAAGATCTCAATGTATCGATTGCTTGTGGCGATAGAATAGAGATTAAGGGTTGCCAAGATCTAAATTGGATACCTCGGATAATTAAATTAGAAATGGGCAGACAACTGCATTTCTATCGTTTAGCCAATGAGTTACGAGCAGAATTATCCTTGCCACCACTACCTAGTGACCGAAGGCTGGACGATGGTGAACTCGAATCTAAGGTAGCCAAACAAGTAGCAGATTTACTAGCACCTAAGTATGTTGATTTGACTGAATATTTTGCCGATTGTGAATCCAAAATGATAACAAAAGGATTAGACCAATCGCATACAATGCTTGGTCTTCCATTGCCAAAGTTAGCAGGTAAAATCGGTGTTAAACAACTAGATGCTGAAGGAGCACAATTACCTAGGCTTGGAAGGGAGTTGGCTGGCGCAGCTAAGTTAGCCGGTGTCAAGGGAGTATTCCACTCAGATGAATTGCCGGCTTACGGCATTAGTGAGTCTCACGTTGCAAAAGTTAGAGAGGAACTTGAACTTTCAGATAATGATGGTTTTGTCCTGTGTCTTGCACCCAGGTGGCAAGCAGAACTAGCACTCGAAAGCGTGTTGCTCCGGGCCCGAACTGCTTGGCATAGGATACCTCAAGAAGTTCGAAATGTAGTAATTCGTAAAGGTGCACCTGATGACGGCACAACTGCCCCTATGAGGCCATTGCCCGGGGGCGCCCGCATGTATCCTGAAACAGATATTCCTACCCAATCAATCGATAATCAAAAATGGCAATCGATTATCGATAATCTGCCAATGACGGATGCTCAGCGGCAGGCTAGGATGGATAATTACGAAGTCTCAGCAGACCAGAAAGAGCAGATTCTGGCCAAGGAACTGGATGATCAGTTTGTTGATTTCCATAGCGACTTACCAGCCAAGGCTTGGGCTACAGTGTTACTAGAAAATGATGGTGTTGACCCGAGACTCTCGAGCCTTGTATTAACTGCTAAAGAGCAGGGAGAGCTAACACGAGAAGCAATTAATCTAGTGATTGCTCACTTCTCTAATAGTCTACCAACTTATGAGGAAATAGTCGCTTACGCTGAACAGCAAGGGTTGAAACCTGCTGATGAATCTGATTTAGTCGGGATAATAGAATCAGTGATTGCCGAGCGGCTAGATTTTGTCAAAGAACGTGGTCTAGGGGCAATAGGACCTCTGATGGGGGTCGTTATGCAACAAGCGGGTGCTGCTGACGGTAAAGCGGTCAGTGCGTTACTTAAGCAGGCAATTAACGAAGTAACTAAGTGAATAAAATGCGTAAAAATCTGGCACTAGTGGCGCTAATAGCAGTATTTCTCTTGCCGATTAATCAAGCAGAAATCATCACTGATTCCGAGAGTGAGACATTATCTCTTCAATGGAGCATAGATTTTGGCGAAGTATATGTTTCAACCAAACCTATTGCGATAAATGATACCATCTATGTTAGAACATCTTCATCCAGTTCAGCTCAGGGGATAGCATCAATTTACTCGTTCACCATTGATGGAACAGTAAATTGGCGGGTTGAAAACAGTAATTCAACCATGTCTGATTTGGCACCTTTAGTTTATGTCGGTTCGGGTCAGGGCGCATGTGGTCAGTGGCCAGATATGGTTTTGGTTGGTTGGTCAGACGGTCTACTCCAAGCATTAGATGCTCACAATGGGGCGGTGGTATGGCAGCATTTTACCGAAAAACATAGTTGGGGCATAACCGGTAGTATGCT
>DAWS01000090.1 GCA_002506025.1 Euryarchaeota archaeon UBA111
CTTCCTAATCAATGATGAGTTAATCGGCGACTCGATTAGCTATGGCGAGGTTCACCAAGGTGATCACGTTCTGGAAATTGGACCTGGACCGGGAGTATTAACCGAAGCATTGCTAGCAAAGGGTTGTCGAGTGACGGCAATAGAAATTGACAGTGGTGCTGTTAGCCATCTGCACCAACAGTTCGCCGCAGATATTGAGCAGGGCATGCTAACGGTAAACTCTGGAGACGCATTGAAAGTTGCTTGGCCAGGTGACATCACGAAAGTAGTTGCTAATATTCCATATCAAATATCATCACCATTAATCGAACTATTGACCAGATACTTACGCGGTCAGTGGCAAGACTGTTTAGAAAAAGTGGTTTTACTAGTCCAGGAAGAATTTGCTGAAAGATTAGTGATGGAGTATGATTCTGATGTCGGTTCACTTGGGATGACCGCTTTACTAGACTGGCAAAGTGAAATCTTAGCCAAAGTTCCGCCGCATAATTTTAGTCCGAGTCCTAAGGTAAATTCATGTTTCATTGAAATGATTCCAAGCAAGGAAATATTTCACGTTGATAAGCGACTAGTCAAGCAAATAATTCACCAAGCGTTTAATCAACGAAGAAAAAAACTGCGAACTACACTAAAATCAGCACCCAAACGACTGAACAGATTACCAAATTGGTTTCTCGAGCGCTGGAAACAAGCTTATCAAACTCTAGCAGATGATGAGAGAATGGATTTGCGTCCCGAAGAGCTAGATTTTGATGATTGGGTTGAACTGGCGATAGATATAGCCAAAATTGAGCCTGATTCGTGAATAGGCTTACAATGCTGCATTTTGCTGAAAAAATAACCTGAAATTGAGCATTATACCATAGGAGAGGTTTTTCTTAGGAGTGGCGCTTGGCCTGCACTTGTCGGAGGGGATGCTATGGCAAAGAAAGACACCTATCTTGCACTGTTGAGACGTGGAATTGATGACACAACTGCCCAACAATTAGCCGATGCTGGTTTGAAAATAGGCGACCTGAAAAAAATTGACCGCAATATGTTGGTCGAGAACTACGGATTGAAAGCCGATATTGCCGACGGAGTAATATCCATTATCAACTCTGCACACTCTTCGCACGGAAAAGAAAGATTCCTTGCCTCTGTTCTAGCCCCAGAAAAGAAGGTTGATTCAAAGATTGAAGAAATGAAATTCAAGCGCAAGCAGAAAGACGTTTTAACGGAGTTGGCTGAGCAAAAAGAGCGTCTCAAAATTGCTAAAGTCGAAGCCTTTAGAGCCAAGAAGTTGATTATGAATCGTCTTGGAAAGACTGTTGAGCTAATTGTCAAATTAGAGAACAATCTCTATGACGAGGGCAAAGATGACCAAAAGGTCAAGATTCGTGATCAACTAGAAACAAGGGGGTTAGAAGCTGCCAGAGACCACGAGATGCTTGAACTGGAAGGCACCCCTCAAGACATTGTAGATTTTAGACGCAAATTTGTTCCTGCATTAATTTTCCACGCCTGTCCAATGTGTGGTGACGAGATGGACCCGCGTCAGGCTAGAGACATGGACAAGCCAGATGAATGGTCGTTCATCTGCTGGGAATGTGAAGAAAATTTCTCCCCAGCGCTTGCTGACAATGTCGAGCAACGCCTCGTCAACGGTAATCGAATACTAATCGATGAGGATAAGCGACCACGTAATGCAGTTCCACCAAAACCTGCTGCCATGGACTTCTCTTCTGTCAATGACATGATAAAGAAAGATCTTGAACAAACTGGTGCTAGTGCTGACGAGATGAGTCGCGTTGTTGAAGAAAGCACACTTGGCGGTGGCCTGATGGACATCAACGATTGGATTGACCAAACTCTCGCAGCTAAAGACTACATTCAAGCACAGGAGGACCGTGAGGACTTCATCTTGAGAACTGGTGCTGGAGCAACTAAATTCAACAAGTGGATGAAGAAAGCTGGACTGTTCTTCAATAAGCAAACTGGCCGCTGGACTCGTCACAAAGATGTCCGTTGAGGCGATTTAATGGCTGAGAGTGATTCTCACAAAGAGAATACTGACGAGCAACTGAGACTGGTTCGATTCTTTTTGGGTGCCAAATTACTTGGCCAAACAAGGTTAGTATTGGGCGATACTGTTGTTGAACACGCCGAGTCTGCAGGCGTCAATGTTCCAACAAACTGTACTTCTGGTACCTGTGGTACATGCTTAGTTACCCTTCTTGCTGGAACAATAGAACTACCCGAAGTACTACCGCCCGGTCTTGATGACTATACGGTTGAAGAGGGTGGTCGATTAGGTTGTATCGGTATGCCGACAAGCGATTGCGACATCGATATTAGACCACCATTGTAAGGGGATAAATATGTTTGATAATTGGGGCTATGTCGAATGGTTAATACTCGTCGTTGACATTGTTGCAATCGTTATTGTCGTACGGTTTTTGCGTAACAAAATCAAGAGTAAACTGCACGAGGTAGAATTACGGCAAAATCTCCAAACGAGAAAACGCAGAGAATTAGCAAAGCAGCGGACTTCGACAACCGATGATGAGTGATTTTGGACATGTTCAATAACCTGTGACCAAAGTTAATCTCCATGAGGGACGGCTATGATTTAACTACCGGACCCATACCAGTAGGGCAATTCGTAAATTTAGTTCGAAATACTCTTAGGCACGATAAGTTATTCCAAAATCAAGTGATTACAGGTGAGATAACCCAATGGAAGAGACACTCAAATGGACATACATACTTCACTTTAATTGATTCTGATGGACAAATCAGTGCCGTAATATGGCAAGGTCGTTGTGCTATTGACCCTCTTATCGAAGAGGGTAGTGTAGTTGTCGTAATCGCCAATCTCGACCTTTGGGCCAAGGCTGGTAAAATCCAATTAGTTGTCAACAAGATTGCATTAGTCAACAAGTTGGGCATACTTGAAGAACGTAAGAAACAACTCATTACAGATTTACGTAATGAAGGTCTACTTGACCGAGTAAGGCGACAATTACCAACAATACCGAAACATATTGCCATTATCACAGGCTCAGGCTCTGCTGCGCTAGCAGATATGAATCGACTGATAGAAAATCGTTGGCCTGGGTTGAGAAGGACAATTATTGGAGTAATGGTACAAGGAGAGAATGCCCCCAGTGAGATAGTTAGAGGATTACTAGCAGCCAGCAAGTTATCCGTTCCTGAAGTTGCGGCTAGGTTGGATTGCCCCCCTGTTGACCTGATAATTGTTGGTCGAGGAGGGGGTGCACCAGAGGATTTGTGGGCCTTTAACCTCGAGCCTGTTGTCCGAGCAATTGTTGCCGCACAAGTACCGGTTGTATCTGCGGTTGGTCACGAATCTGATCTGCTAGTCTCTGACTTAGTAGCTGACCTGAGAGCTTCGACACCATCCAATGCAGTTGAGTTAGTTGTCCCGGATTACGACTATCACCAGATGCTCAATTTGAGCTTATTCGAGCGTCTTGATGATGCCTCAAAGCGGATAATTATTGATTGGCGCAACAACCTACAGTTACTGCAATCTAGATTACTAAACGCACCTCTCCGAGGAATATATAACGCGAATCAATATGTTTCAGACCTGGCAAATAGGTTGTCCAACATAGTAGCAGGCAGATTAGCCCAAGAGCGTCAGCAACTACAACGGTTTACCACAATAATTCAACTGGCAGCGCAAAAGAAATTAGCTGATGAGACAACAAGATTAGCCGTCTTGGATACGTCCCTAAACTCCTCAAATCCCAGAAATGTGCTCCATCGGGGATATAGTATGATTACTGACAAATCTGGTGAAGTAATCAGCAAAACAGGAGATTTGATTGAAGGGCAACAGATAATCCTAGCACTAGCCGACGGCAGTGCAAAGGCAACAGTAGATGATATTGAAAAAGGTGATAAAAATGAGTGATGAAGTTAGTTACAGTGAGGCAATACAGCGTTTAGAGGAAATCGTACAATCGTTGGAGCGGGGTGGAATCCCGCTAGATGAGACATTAACATTGTATGAAGAAGGTGCGAAATTACTTGAGTTCTGTCAGCAAGAATTAGCCGCCGCTGAGGGTAAACTAAACGAAATGAAATTGGCCGATATTGAAAGTAAATTAGCTGAATAGGGCAATAACTCAAAAGGCAATAGCACCAGCGCTTGCTATGAAAGAGAAACGCTTGCGTTCACTGAAAGTGAAGGTCTTGCAAGTGTTTTCAAAATGGCAAGAACCACATGGTGAAGGCTCATATAAAGACTCAGGAAT
>DAWS01000013.1:0-6770 GCA_002506025.1 Euryarchaeota archaeon UBA111
GATAGTAGTGTCCATACAGGTTCGTTATTTGGAAAGGTTGGAATTATCGATGATTCATCGTTCTCTAAACTAGGAAATAGCGAGGTAGCATACGCATGTGATGGCCATTCCATGGTGGTCCGAGGCGGTTGGAAGAGATGAATCTGCCGTTTAGGCAGCGAGCCTGTAGAGTCTTTTTCCTGTAGTGTTATCCAACTTGAATCCCACAAGGTCAGATAGATATCTTGGGATAAATAGTCCGACCTTTCTTGTCGTAAGACCGTGATTACGCATTCGCCGCTCATTGGACAAATAATGTACTATATCTGCTGCTGAGCAATCTGGCACGATTGCAATATATTCTACAATCTCCTCCTTGAGTCGTTCCAACCTAGCTTCTTTCTGTGAACCTTTTCCCCGCATTTATATCAATAATACATACAACTGCAGAGTATATAATCGGTTGACTGGGCAGTCCATGGGCGCCCTAGACTATTTCCAGAATATCTTGCCAGCGTTTTGAAGAGCCACGCCTAAAGTAGTTAGCGTGAAACTCTCTCTGACCAACATGAACACAACGGATTAATTTGCCACGACTATCATAACAGCCGTTTTTTGTATATATCGGGACCATAACCTGTGTGATATCGATTGCTGGCCCATTTGGTGCCGGTTCATCAGCAATACAGGTCTCAGTTTTCCCATCCCACTCTAGTGACTCGAACGGTGGCGGCGATAGTGTTGAATTATTTTCTACCCTCAGATTCCCTTCGTTTGGTTTCACAGGTCGCCAGTTTCCGTGGCGACGATTGTTTAACCACTCGATCATTTGCTTTACTTGTGGCAGCGTAACGAAGGCGAGGTGAGTGGTTTCCCACCAGCCCTTGGTTCTAGCTAGCGTTACATGGTGAATTCCTGGTCTTATCATGCGTGCATCCAAACCATCTGAATATGTTCTACATAGATTCTGTAATCGAACATTTATCACCGGGACAGGTCCTAACCTAAGTCTGGCAAGTTGAAACGGATTAGCCAATTCACCAAGAAGCAATATTGGCATTCTTTCACTCAACAAAGGAGCGGAATTAGCGATTAGGAATTGTTCTAGTGTTGTATTGTCTACCTCAGATAATGCAAGGGACTGTTTTAGTGAGTCAAAAGAAATCTCATCACTTCCCTCAAGGGAAAAATCAAGCGGGAATAGGTCTGTGTCATTACATACGAACGGGGTTTTTGGCAGCGGTAAGGGTGAGTTGTTCGGAGCATATTGCCACATTGAGGTTTTCATTTTCTCCATATTATCAACCAACCTTGAAAAATTATCAATCAATATTTACTCGTAAAAGGTATGTTCTTGACTACACTGAGGGCAGGTTACTCTAATCGGCCTAATCGACGGTATACCTAATTCAGCAGAACAACTAGGGCAGGTGATGGCTTGACTGACATTATGGCGTCGTTGTGATGCGTCGGGACTCGGATCATATTCGAAACGATGTCTATTCATACCTGCGATATTGAGATTAATTGACGTATTGGTAGAACCTGAGGGCCCCGTATATCCTGGCAGCATGGATAAAATTTGTATCTCACTTAATCCGTATTTTTTACCGATATTACCTGCCTGTAAATTTTGTTCATGTCCTGATAAACTCATTAACAAGTCATACTCATCAGGTGAGATTATCGTCATAAACTCCGGACTGTAACCCCATTTTAGATAGTTTAGGTTGCCTGATTAAACCCTTGATACTGCAAAAAGACGGCTAAAACATGATATATGCATTGGAAGGGTTCAAAAATAACAGGACTTGGCGATGGGCTGAGGAACCTAGGATGGGTAGGTCGAAGATGAAGAAATCGGGGCGTAGCAAAGCTGAGAAATTGTCGCCGCAGGAACGGTCGAAAATCATTCGAAAGATAACCTGTAGAGAGACAATGGTTGAGGCAAACTGGGTATTTGCTAACGATACTATGGCAGATGTATTAGAAGACCTAACGGAAAATGACTGGGACCACGTCTTCGTTGTCAACCGTGAGGGCGTTCCAATGGGTAGAATTCACGCCGTCGATATGTTGAAGATTGTCGCCAAGAAAAATGTCGAGCGTTCAGTTGCTTGGATGCTTAGCGTACCGGCTAAACAACTGATAAACCTGCCACCGTTAACAGTTAAAACTAATACTCCACTTCTAAAAGCCGGTGCTCTAATGTTAACTCACGATTTGAATCAATTAGCAGTCGTCAATAATGACGGTGTCTTAGTAGGTGTTGTTGGCCATAATACCATGGCTAAACATCTGCCGAGGTTTATTCTCTGACTAGATTCCCCAGTAACGCTCTGATTGGGCCTGTTTTGCCTGAAGCGAATTCTTGATTGTTGTCGCCATCCACAGAACAATTACCCAGATAATTGGATAGAATAGATCTGCTAATATTTGGTCGACGCTGAACTCATATGATTGCCCGTTCAAGACATTTGTCGAGATCTGTAGTGCTGAATCAACAAATGAATATACTACCATACCAAAGATGCTAAGCACGATTAACCGGCCAGAAAATGAGCCTCTTCTCAATCTCAAGAACATAAATCCAGCAGTTGATGTCAAGAACGCTATGACAATCCACGCTAGTGCAGCATGGGTAACTTCAAGCCACAAAACGGAAGTACTACTGTCTGCAACTAAGTTAGTATATTCCTGATAACCCTCAGCGACTGCGAAAATAGCGCTGAAGACTGTCGCAGTCCACAACAGTGAGGAAAACATCGCTGCGTCAGCGTTATCGCGCATTTCTTGGATTACTCGATTGACTGTGGTCTCAATACCTGCTCCTTTACTGAAGATATACAGTCCACTAACTAGCGGCAAGGCACCAATTACTACGCCACCTATTTCGGCTGGAAGCATTATTCCAAGACCGAGAATAGCTAAAACTAAGCCAAATGGAATCATGATTTTTGCTCGCCATTTTGGATCTTCTAGTGCTTTGACAATGTAGTAGTAAGTACCTTCAATACCCTTTGACTGCTTAACAATTATTTTCTCTACGTGATCGATTCTTACTTGCGATTGAATGATTGGCAAAACTGATTCATCCTCAGCGCCATCGGTGACCAAGATTGCTTTATCGGGTTGAAAGGTGGTTACTATTTCTTCGAGTTGTGCAGAAATAGCTCGGTCTGATCTAATCCCTACCTTTTCATCGCCAGTCAAAATTGCTATTTCGACCTCGTCATCATCGCCCAGTGACTCAGACAGATTGTCGTGCTGCGAAAGCGCTCCAAGTATTGCGTTGGTATCGCTCTCTTCAGGGTCAGCAATACCCAGTTTCAGGGCTGCGGTGAGTACCTGACGGCGACCAACTACCGGGCCCCTAATCGCTGTTTTAATACCGAGATCATTATCTCTATCTACGGTCAAAACAAGTGTTCTGGTCATGGTATCCACCGTTAGTTGATGGGCCTAGTAGGTTCTACAATTCAAATCCTTCGCGCGGATTATTCAATTTTCGGGGATTTCAGGTGGAGTTTCTACGGGTTCATTCTCACTTTGTTTCTCCGTCTCTAATGGTTGGTCATCTTTGCGAATCTGAGCCTCTGCCTGTTGATTCTTGGCTTTCCAACGCTGAGTGGCACGGATGTATTTCAGTGGATGATCCATCCAAGAGATGTCACACAGTCGGTCATCGCCCGGGAGTACTGGGCAGTTGTGATTGACCTTCAGCTTGCCACATGATGCTGGTGTATACGCGCCATTGTATACGTGATTCACCTGATAGGTTGTTGTTGATTCGCTAAAATCTGGTGCGCCTCTGAAGAACCCAATACAAGACTCCTCGGGCAATGCTAAGGTTGCTGAAATCGATGCCAAAAATAATCTTCCAAAGTGATTTACATTCACGCCATTAGCTAAATCTGCGATTATTTTCCTCATGCATGGTGGCCAATCTGATTCTTCTGCGCCGACTAAGGTAATTGCTTCACTCGCCTTACTTGCCATCAGATTTCTAACCATTCCTACTGGTTCAGCCAATCTTAATGCTAACTCCATGTCAATATTTTGCATCTTTTGAAGTGCCTCTTGTTCGATGTGGAGTTTTATTCGCTCCCTGAGCAAGCGGGCAAGCTTAGCTGAAGAGGAGTATTGCTGTTCGTTGAATAGCGTTATCTTCCCACTACTAATCTGAGTATTAGCGAGGCGCCACCTAGCACCCGTTATTTTTGGACAAATTTCGATAAAATCTGCCATTCCGATACGCCATAGATTGCCATCTTGATTTTGGCGCAACTGCCGAGCTGTGGTTGCCCCAACTGTTCGTGTTCGTTGTGAAATGTCGATGTCTTTCTCAATATTTGAAATAAAGGTTTTAGCAATAATCTCGAGATTTTCACTATCTTTGATTAGAATCTGTTCAGCCCGAGTAGCCTCGGCCTGCGCCCAGCGAGATATCAGTCGTTCATCCTCTGATGCGAATACTACTAAGCGAGCGTAATAGAAGGAAAATGCCTCAATAATTCTACCCTCTTCGGTAAAAATATCGCCCCCAACTAACGCAACTCCTTCTTTAGATTCGATTGAGTCGATAAGGCGAATTCTGGCTCTTGACCTAGCCTTTTCCATCCACTCACCGTCGAGCAGTTCGTCCAAATCGATATCGTGTTCTATTGCTAATCCTTGAATCCATTCTGTAGCTTGTGGCAGGAAAGGATACCGCGCTAAAGTCACCTCATTCTGGATGGGGGGAGTGACCTTTGGAGTCGGCATGAGGTTATCACATTCCATGGGTCATATCAATTTCGCGATGATATTGATTCATTTGACTGGTTGTTGTCGGAGTGATGTGGACGAAATCCTGCTTGACGAATTACTGGCGGTTCAATCGACGGTCAGAGATTATTTCGGTTGGGACTATCAGGCTGATTTGACAAGCGCCATAGAAATGAGTAATATGATGAGTAATCCACAACCGTATGGAGTTCCACTGTGGGCGCTTGAAAAGCGGAAATCATCAATCCGTTTACTTGAGAAGCGGCTTAAATCGGCAAAAAAAGTCGTAATCGTTGGTGCCTCTGTTGAAGAAGTTGATGTTGGCTTATTAGATGATGAAGATTCGGTAATTATTGCTGCTGACGGTTCCGTTGGTGCAGTTATCGATTACTCTAATTTAGTCTGTGTCGTAACTGACTTTGATGGTAACCCACACATAGACAAGGTTGCTGATAATGGCCCGGTATTTGTCGCCCATGCTCATGGTGACAATTATCAAAGATGGCAAGACCTGCTTGGTCGCTGGAGTCAATTAGCCTCACCCCCGAGGTTGATATTAACGCACCAGGTAACAGAACAAATTGACGGTCTGGAGAATTTCGGTGGTTTCACGGATGGCGACAGAGCGGTATGTTTAGCATTAGCTCTAGGCGTCAATTTGCAAGATATTACGCTAGTCGGATTTTCTACAACAAAAGTTGGCAAGTGGTCGGGACAGACGAATCCGGAAAGAAAACTTGAGAAGCTCGATTGGATGCTCAAAGTTCTTGATATCATAGGGTTATCAAATCAAGTCACAACTCACGCTTCCGGAGAGCGTTGAGTCGCTCGCGCATCTGTTGACGTCGCTCATCATCATCATCGACACTAGCTGAATTAAATCGGCGATTCAGCATCGCTTGTTCCCAAACATAGACTTCTCCTTGTTCGTCACCGATTACCACCCTATCAGTATTTGAAGTAATCACGCGTATCTTAGCAGCCTGCATTGATGCAATTTCATTCCCGTCGGTCAGTGATATAACTTTGAGTAATCCTTTGTTAATATCTTGAATCCCACACCATATTGTTGGCGAATCGTTAACAATGATTCCGTTTGATATGGCTGTTATATTTCCAACTGAAACTTGTAGCGATTGTTGGTAGTCGGTGCCTAATTGGATGATATTCTTGTCATCTATCTTAATTAGATGAGTTCCATCATGTAATATGGAATTTACTGACTTTCCTTGGCCATTGACTAACTTTTCCTCAAGACTTGTAAGATCACCATTTGCGTGACCAAATATTAGATTTCCATTGAAGTTAACTGAAGCAGTAACTGATGAACTAGAATCTAATGCCTTGTGCTCAACGTCACCACCCGAAGAAACCTGTGCAACACCCATCTTTGGTCTTCCCAAACCTAGATACAAATTGCCGTCTAACTCATCGAGAGTCCAAGGTCGTTCTGGCATGTGTTTCACCCAAAGTTGTGACCCCGATGAATCAAAACACCAAATTGCTGAATCAATAAAGTCGTTATGTTCAATGTCGTAAACAGAGGAAGTAGCATAGACTAACCCGTCAACTGTCGTGACAATATCTGCACTACCTTCCAGCGGATGTTGCCACATCAATGCTCCATTTTCGCTGTTTAACGCGCTCAAATGTAATCCTGCTGTAGCATAAATCCCATTTTCATTGGCTGCAATAGAACCAACTCTATCAGGCAATTCAACGCTCCACAATAAGTCGCCTGAGGCATTCCATTTCGCTAATCGTCCATCCCATCCACCAGCAACTATGTTGTGATTATCATCAATGAATAGCGCAGATACTGGCTCGTCTAGCGAGCGTCGCATCCAGCATGCGCCAATCAAGTTCATGTTTGGGCTTAATCAGTTCAGCATCATAATACAACTGGGTGATTGTTTACAATAGCATCAATTAATTTCTTTCTTGGGCTTACTGATGGTAAATGTAAGAACAAATGCTACTAAACTGAATAAGCAGGCTGAATAATAATGACCCATGGTGAAGAA
>DAWS01000013.1:7154-8106 GCA_002506025.1 Euryarchaeota archaeon UBA111
ATAGCAAAACCCGCACCAAGCAGAGACAAGCCAATAAAACCAATACCAATGGTTGAATAAATCATTGATGCTCCTGAATCCATTAAAGGATGCTCCATTTGCTTCGGCGAGTTGTCAATTTCCCGAATAGTACAATCATCTGAACCGTCGGCACACTCTTGCTCGGCAAATTTCTCTTGCGAAGGTATGGTGAAATCTATGCTGGTAAATCCATACGGCTCAAATAATGCTGGAGGTGAAAGCAAGACGCGATTGGAGTATCGATCTTTGTAATTGTCTCGATCAACGATTATGTCTACTCGAGTGATGCCAGGGTCCAACTTTTCCAGTTCAAAATACCCCTCGACATTAGTTTGAGACGAGCTGGTATTCCAATACTCCTCTTCATACCAAGAAATGTAAACTGTTGCGTTTTCTATTGGTTCGCCTTCATCGTCGAAGACATATCCATTGAAAATAGCCGACTCATCTGGTGCGTTTTGAGCAAAACGGAACACAAACTCATCTGGACGAACGAGTCCGGATTCTGGTTGAGTGAAATCGACACCATTAGCCAAACCCAGCAAACATGTGACCAGGATTAGCACTGCGATTGAATTGCCAACACTGTTGAATTCATCGACCTCGATGGCTAGTTTTGCTCCCGAACTAGCAAACATGAGTTCGTTAGTCGGCTCTGTTAGTCCTGTCAACTCGTCAATATAGTCGCCAGTGACGTCATCATCGCCCATGATGTTGCTAGAACTTCTTCCTACTTGACTTCAATGCGGCCGCCTGAATTACTTACTAGGCGTGCCAGTGATTGTTGGTTTATCCAAACCTGCACCAACAAATCTCGATTCTTTTGTTCCTGTTTGTCGATTACCATCGCTGCATCATAAACGTCTGAAAGAAAACCTTCGATGTTTCGGCCGGTATCGCTCCATGATAATTTGATGGTTACCGGTTGCCC
>DAWS01000035.1 GCA_002506025.1 Euryarchaeota archaeon UBA111
GTCTTTTGTTGTAAAAGCGCCGAACGAAGTGATAATGCTTGGTCCAGTGTCATATTTTTATCCTCAACAAAGTTCGCAATCTCATCAACTCTACTGTCTTCAAGCCAGCCAAATTCACCCTTCCTAATGACAAATTTCGCTAAGGTTTCTTCGTCTTTTAGTGGGACTGGATTGACGTGCCATTCGAAGGAATGATTGTTTGGAGTTTTGATTTCATCAGGAAAACCCATTGGTTTGTCCGGTCTGTCAAATCTGTTATTCGCCCTCTTTTCGACCTCATCAATGTATGATTTACTTCTTTCCAATAACACCGATTTCTTAGTATTGCCATACCGTTTTGGTCTCTGACGACTTTGTGACCGTGATTTTTTGTGTGGCTTTTTTGTTGTCACAATTGATTCTCGATGGTGACAATCTTTGAACTATCGCCTAATTGAGATTGATTTTCTGTCTTTAATCCTCAGACACTTGATAGCGGACAACCCCGTTTTGAGTTAGGTCTTGATAGATTTGTTTGACAATTTGACTTGCCATCTTATTGCCAAAACCGAGCAACTTACTGAGTCGAGAAACCTCCCACCAAGCAGACACCTCAACACCTCCTTGTTCGCCATAGAGAATAGTGATATCGACAACAAGTTGTTTTATCGCCAGCGCCGAGGTTCTGCCGTTGATGGTTTGGCCGTGCCACTGCATTATCAATTGACAAAACCTAGGATTCTTTCCATGGTTGATTTTTGTGATTGACCACATATCCTCGATAAGTTGTTGAGCAATAACTCGATGTAGGTCAATCCGCTGATTTGGCGATAGCATACCGTGATTTTCAGATAATATCCGACTGGCGAACATATTCCACATCGGCCACAGGTCGAGGTTTAGGAGATTTTTTTGTAAATGCTGTAATTGAGAATCCGGCATTGCTTTTCTTAGCACTAATTTCGGTTGCTGCATGACAACCACATTCATGCAAAGACGATGCTAGGATTAAGCGGTAAAGCCGAGTTTTCCCTGCCATCATCCCCGGGATAATTTTCTGCAGTAACAACAACCACTTCGCCTAAATTTAATTCAGCAGCAATGAACTCGGCTCTGTCACTTAAGACTTTGAGTTCATTAATTTCGTCCAGTATTAATGACTTAGATTTATCATCCCACTTGAAAACTTGAGATAACATACGCTTGTTCCAATACGCTAGTATCTCGCCTTTATTCGACTCGTTAACAAAATCCATTTCCTTTAACACCTGAATAAATTGTTTGACATTGCCCCCGTCATTTAGGTATGTTATTGCTGCCCTCGATAATTGATTTTTCCATTCTGGTGCGACAATTAAAGTCAGTGATTGTGCTTCACCTCCAAGGTGTTTTTGAGCGATCGTTTTGACTTTGCGGGCATTTTCTAAGACGTTGCGCATCGTGAATTCGTAGTCAAGTAAATTTTCTTCGGCTGACGTTACTGGTTCTACATTTTTCATTTGTGACGCTGAGACCATTTGTTGCCAACCTAAGCATCGCCCCCACTCTTCGGCAAGGTGTGGGGTAGAGACTGAAATTAGATAGGTCCAAGATTCAAGAATTGTCCTGCCAACGGTCGAGTTGTTTCCACCTCTTCTCGTATACCAATTAATGTCTTTAATCAATTCATAGTGAGAGATTTCTACAGCTCTTCTGAGGTCATAAGTGTCCATTGCCTGATTGAATTCTGCAACTCTTTGTTTCAACCTAGCAATTAGCCAATTATCTATTTCTGAGTTATCATTACCCCAATTGAGTATAGTTTCAGGCATGGTTCTTAACTGCAACATAACGCGATAATTTGCTTCCAAGGCTGTGTCAGACCAATCCATGCCAGCAGTTGGATTTGCAGCAAATAAAATGAATAGACGCACAGTGTCTGCACCATATAATTCAATCATATCTTCTGGTGACACAGTATTACCAAGCGACTTGCTCATCTTAGCTGACCTCATACTAAGTGAGTCACTGCACTGCGGACATGGCTTGCCAATGTGGTCGACGCTAAGCGTGATTCCACATGACTCGCACCAAGGTGCAGCCTTGTTTACCATTCCTTGACAAAGTAATTCATTAAACGGTTCATCGACGTTATGCAGTCCCAAGTCGCGTAGCGCTTTTGTCCAAAAGCGAGCGTAGATGAGGTGCATTTGCGCATGTTCAATACCGCCACAGTAAAAGTCAACATTCATCCATTGGTTTGCTAATTCTTTGGAGAAGCACTCATTGTTATTTTGTGCATCAGTATATCTTAGGAAATACCATGATGAATCTACAAAGGTGTCCATTGTATCGGTTTCTCTTCTGGCATCTTTGTCACACTTAGGGCATTTTACATGAATAAATTCATGCGAGGTCTCCAAAGGATTACCTTGACCAAAAACGACATCGCGTGGCAATTCAACCGGCAAATCTTGCTCAGGCACGGGAACTGCACCGCACTCATCACAGTGGATGATTGGAATAGGAGTGCCCCAGTAACGTTGCCGAGAAATAAGCCATGGGCGAATTTTCCAGTTGAGTTTCCTTTCACCTTTGCCTAAGGTCACTAACTCCTCAATCACTGCGCTCTTAGCGACATCACCGTATAATCCCTCAAACTTCTCGCTACCGGTGTTTACCATCCATCCATAATCAGTCTCTGCTTTAGTTAATTCAGCAGTAGAATCACCATTTTCAGACATCACAAGTGCGCGTCGAATTGGTATTGAGAATTTCTTGGCGAATTCAAAATCACGTTCGTCGTGTGCAGGAACCGCCATAACAGCACCAGTTCCGTAAGAAGCAATAACGAAATTCCCACTCCAAATGGGAATTTTTTCTCCGGTTAGTGGATGTATGGCATTTTTACCGAGTGGCACACCTTGTTTTTTGTTCATGTTTTTTATTCGATCGAACTCTGCCATTATTGAGACTTCATCGTGCA
>DAWS01000072.1:0-1762 GCA_002506025.1 Euryarchaeota archaeon UBA111
ATAGAAAAACGCATCACTAGATTTGAGTCTCTCAATATCAATTGCAGTTGGGTTATAATCATGCACAGGGATATTGGATGTGCTCATCATTTCAACAGTAGCGGTATCGCCAACCACTGCCGAGACAAGTTGCTGAACGTGGTAGGTTGAAGTCATAATGGTGCCGTAGTATTCATCTGATTGTCCTGAATCATCGGTAGAATCTTCAGATGATTCTATACATCCTGCTAAACTTGTCATAATCATAATTGCGCTAACAAATAGTACTCGCAAAGTCTTCTTGCTCATAGTTACCGGTCTGGCATTCAATATTTAATAGGTTGTGAAAATTTATTATTAATTTTTAACAAAAAATCACTTCTTGTTAATAATTATAGTACTAATAATTATTATTAACAGCGATTTGGGGGGTCTATGAGTCAGATTATTTCTTTTAGTGCTGATGAGGAGTTCTTAAACGGGTTAGAGGGTTTAATTGCTAAATCTGGGTACCAAAACCGTAGTAGATTCCTGCGCGATGCTGCACTGTATTTCTCAGAGATTAAGCAACGCGGAGAGCTAATGTCCATTGCTGATGATGTAGTGATTGAAGGTCATTTAGTCGTCCACTACGAGCACAAAGAAGATCAAAAACTAATGGTGTCTAGAACTGGTAATGTCGAGATTGCCGCCTACCATCACAGTAGTAGATTAGGTCATTCATGTCATTTGAGCGTGGATGTTATTCACGTCAAAGGTCAAGCCACTGATGTGAGAGGAATTGTCGGCAAACTACAAAATACCCAAAATGTCGACAAAGTATCATTTATTCTAGCGCCAATGAGTTTCGAAGAATGTTGCTGATTACCATAGATGGCTAGTCAATATCAAACGCTCCAGCGTTTTTCTTGTGAATCTCTCATTCAAGGTTTCCCGGTGTCTAAGAAACTTCCAGGTTGTCAAGGCAGATTTGTGCGGTGCATTGCACGGTTTTGTAATATTCTCTTGTTGATGGATCAAAGGTATCAAGTTGTAGTGTTGAGCCTGCATTAACTACGGTTACTGCAGTTGAGGCTGCTGAAGGAAGGTAGTCCTCGCCCGTGCTACGTAGAGTCAATTTGATGGTGTGTCCAGCAGCGACTTCAACGTCCATCGGGAAGAATTCCATCAACGCTGTTATCTCTTCAAACACTGGTGTCCATGTCTGCTCATCAGCGCCGCCTGCGTGATATCTGAGATCCATTATGGCGTGTCCGATGTGGATACAATTTGCTCCATCACAGTCTTCCAATAGGGCGTAAATTTGACCACCGACCGTTGCGGTATTGACATTAACATGGAGACGTGGCAACCCACCGAAGTAGAGTGGTTCTTCGAGAGGTGGCGTCTCATATACCGGCCCTGATGACGCATCTGGGAAAATGGTATTACCCCCGCCGACAGAAGCCAAGTCTGAACTTCCCAACTCCCAGAGTAATTCATTGGTATTACTCATTGGATAGCGATCTTCAAACCTCCAAGGTCCTTGATTTGACTGGATTTCTACACCTAACCAAGGTTTTGGTCCGTCCTCCTTGAGGTAGTAGGTAAACCACTCAAGTAAGTCTTGCATCCAGTCCATTCTCACCATCTCTGGGAAGGCTTCGATACCTCTGCCAACGCCACTTCGGTCGAACATTATCTGCGGTCTATCTGGATAATCGTGGTCCCACTGGCCGAACAATCCTTTGGCTTCAATGCCATTATCGTACAGTAAGTTAATCGTCGGGACTGCCATGTGTGG
>DAWS01000072.1:2035-3590 GCA_002506025.1 Euryarchaeota archaeon UBA111
CCAATCAGTCCAGAAATCGGCACTATGGTGGTCAGGTGCTCGTTGCCAAACATTGCCGCTTGCCATGGAGTAGAACCGTCATATGACTTACCAATCATTCCAACATTGCCGTTACTCCAATTCTGTGAACCAAGCCATGTGACGGCCGCATCCACGCCCAATTGTTCGGCAGTACCCATCAAATCCATACAGTGATTTGACCGACCCGTTCCCATTACTGAAACTTGAGCAAAAGCAAAACCGTGTGGCACAATCTGCTCGATAATCATCGTTCCTAACCATGTTCCTGGTTCTTCAATACCGCCAGTTTCAACCGAGGCTTCGTCGAAATATGGACCAAACTCGGCAATTACTGGGACTGTCATACCATCTTCCATAATCGGCACCCAAACCGCCAAACTTACTTTGCCATTTGGCGCTGCGCCACCTTCCTCTAGCGGCAACTCGAATTCGACGAAATGGTGAGTTCCAAGCCACAAACTAGCGCCATCAGGCCCACGAAGTGAACCATTTTTCAACACATATGAATTCTGGTCATCGGTGTAATAATTCTGTAAATGACGGTCGGCTATTGGAGTGTAGCCATCTAGTGATTCTTCGATGGCTTGGTCTTGGAGTGGAGCACCAATGGCACGACTCATCATGAGAAATACCAGCACAACGGCAACTGTTGCGCCCAACGCGGTATTGAGAGAGCGCGTTGCGCTGCTGCCAGATACTACTGCCTCGTCGACGAGTTCAGCCTCGTAAACTTGCTCCTCCATGGTGAGGCTGAAAACCTACTCACTCATGATATTGATGCTAATTTGCACCCACAACCGTAGACCGAAATTCGATTAGACGAGCAAGTGCTGATGCTGTTCTTGAGCCAAACCAAGTCAAATCCTCGCCATCAATTAATTCAACAAGTGGTGGCTTACCGCCTGCTTTCACAATCGCACCGACGATCTCTTGGCCTTCTTCGATGGTGAATTTATGCGGTTCACTAGTCAGCAAAATCAGTTCAATTGCATGCTTGATGAAGTCTTCAATTGTGACCTCAGGATAGCCGTTACCCTCTGGGTGAGTATCGATTACATTGAAACCAACCATTGACAATATTCCGCCAGAATAACGATTTGGCGAAACTGCCATCAATGGTTTATGCCAGATAAGCGGGATGGTGCGTGGACCGTCGCATTCGCCGCTAATTTGGGCGATTGAGTCTTCACACATTATTGCTAATTGTTCTCCAGCATTTTCTCTATCACATGCTGCACCAAGTGACCTTAACATGTCGGGGACATCAATTGGAGAGGTGACATCACTGACAAAAATCTCAAACCCCTCGCCTCTGAGTGTCCGATAAACCTCTATTGGGTTCTCCTCTTTATCCATGACAATTAAATCAGGATTGAGTTGCCTAATTTTTCCCAAGTTGGGAGTCTTAGTTCCCCCTACTACCATTACTTGGTCAACCTTGGTTGCGGGATGAATGCACCATGGAGTCCGTCCTACAATCTCACTACTGGATAGCCCGAGGTCAAACAGAGTTTGAGTTAGCGACGGCACTAAA
>DAWS01000158.1:0-132 GCA_002506025.1 Euryarchaeota archaeon UBA111
TAGAATCGAAGAAGAGGCTAGAATAAAACAAGAAGAAAATGCGCGCATCAAGGCTGAAGAGGAAGCGAGAATAAAAGCCGAGGAAGAGGCGAGGATAAAAGCTGAAGAAGAGGCCAGATTGAACGAAGAAAT
>DAWS01000158.1:484-1988 GCA_002506025.1 Euryarchaeota archaeon UBA111
GCTGAAAGACTACGATTAAAAGAAGAGCAAAAAATGAAGGAGATAAATGAGGCTCATCAAAAGATGGTAGACGAGGCCATCCGAATAACCGAAGAAGAACGCATCAGAGAGGAGCAGAAACTTGCTGCAGAAATAGAATTAGCACAAAAACTCGCGGAGGAGTCAAGAAGACTAGAGGAAGCTGAGGCGAAAAGGTTAGCGGATGAACAATTAAGAGTTGCACAAGAAGAGGAAGCGGCAAAACAAGCAGAACAAGATGCCAAAGAAGCAGAGGAAGCTGCCAGATTAGCCGCCGAGGCTGCTGAGGAAGCAGCAAGTGCAAAAGTCATACCTGATTTACCACCGCTCGATGAGTGAATCACATACCGAATGATGATGGATCGATATCCATTTCACCCTCTTTCATCATCTTACGCATTTGCTTGTTCAGTTTTCTGTTGCCACCCATACCCTTCATCATTTTTCTAGAGCGGTTCCATTGACCAATTAACTCTCTGACATCTTTTTCCTTAACTCCGGAACCTCGTGCAATCCGCTTAATCCTGTCTGCTTTGATTTTTGCCGGTTCATTCTTTTCCCAGGCTGTCATACTGTCCATTATGGTTCTATATCGATCGAGGTTGGATTGCATTTGCTGTTTTTGGGTTTTAGACATACCTCCCAAACCGCCTAACATATTTCCGGGCAAAAAGGACATTAACTTGTCAATGGTTCCAACCTTCGACATCATTTCCATTTGTTTATACATGTCGTTCAGAGTAAATCTACCGCTCATCATGCGTTGAGTGAGGCGCATCGCCTCCTCCTCGTCGAGATCTTCGGGTGCCAAATCGATTAGACCCTGAATGTCACCCATACCAAGTAATCTCGAAATGAATCTATCCGATTCGAATTTCTCTAAATCAGCAACTTTCTCGCCAACACCAATGTGCACAATTGGTGCTCCAGTTGCTGCTACTGCTGACAAAGCACCACCACCTCTTGCCGTTCCATCCAGTTTCGTAACAACAATCCCGGTTACCCCAGCAAGTTGGTGGAATGATGCTGCAACAGGACCTGCAGCTTGACCTACTTGAGCGTCTATCACTAACCAACGTTCTGTTGCCCGGGTTAACGAGGCAATGTTTTCTAATTCGTCTACTAGCTCTTCGTCAAGTTGATGCCGGCCTGCAGTGTCAACAATAACCAAGTCAGCCGCCGCACACTCCGCCAAACCATTTCTCACAATTTGTGCTGCATCTTTGTTTTCTGGTTCACCATAAACTTTGATTGTGGTGTCTTCTAATAATTGAGAGAGTTGAGCATAGGCCCCTGGTCGGTGTACGTCTGCTTCAATAACAGCAACTCTCAAACCGTGCTTCTTGCGATACCATTCGGCAAGTTTCGCCGTGGTGGTAGTCTTACCTTGACCATATAGACCAACTAACAGAAGAGTTGCTCCTCGCGGTTGAAATTGATGAGCCGGACCTAGAATTCTGACAAGTTCTGTGTAAAGTATGTTCAT
>DAWS01000158.1:2369-4685 GCA_002506025.1 Euryarchaeota archaeon UBA111
TTTTCCATCCGCTCTACTATCTCCTTGGTTTGCCTGACGTTGAAATCTGCTTCCTGTAATGCTCTTCTTAGACTGCGCGTCATATCGCGCAGTTCATCCTCATCGAGTTTACGACGGTTTTTCAAAAACCCTAGAGAACGGAATATTCCGCGTGATAGACCCTCTAGTGCCATGTCAGTCCCTCATCGTTTTCCTCTTTGAATTCATCCCTTCTTCAGTGGAATGCTCAACCTCAGGATGTCTCCTTCTAGTTTGGCACCGACTTGACTAGCCTTAACGGGGATGCTTGTTGAAATCTCACGCTCCCTACCATTCAAGCCAACAAATAGCACTCCCTCATCACTTCTTAAGGACAACTCTTCCCGTTTTATACCAGGGAAGTGTAGAAAAATTTGCTCCTCATCTTCACTGATTTCCCTAGTCATACCACGATGAATGTTATGTTTTACGGTTTCTCCAACCTCGTGCGGCCCTAGACTGTCTGCTACACAGATAGCATCACCGTACAACTTGTTGGCGACTAACCTCAGTTTTTCTAAGCCTACAACTTCCTCATCCAAAAGTTCAATCGAGGAGACTTTGACATCAGGTAACATTTGTCCTAACTCAGAGATTCGTGACAATTCTGCTGTTCGACGTTTTTGCAAAAATGGGTGGTCAAATTCGGGCGTCACTCTATTTACAATGCATGAAGATACAGGTAGTTGATACTCAATTAGTGACTGATACGCCCGTTGGGTCTCATTCACTCCCATCTTTTCTGGAATTGTTACAAGAGTGAAAGAAGTCAACTGATCATCACTCAACACCCTGCGAACATGCAGGACGCGATTTCTAAATCGCTCTAATTCGACTTTCATTTCTTCACTTTCTTTACGGCCAAACAACATCGAGCGAATACCACCTGAAACTCGCATTAATCGTAGAAGTCGTCCCGACCATGCCTCAATTATTTCTGGAAGTGAGAGAAATCTAAGTGTGTGTCCAGTTGGTGCAGTATCAAACACAATAACATCCCAGTTTGGGTCCTCAACGTGCTTCAATAACTCATCAAATGCAAGTGCCTCATCTAATCCGGGTAGAATCATTTCAGAGGTCTTAACATCAGATTTAATGTCATTTAACTCATCTTTTGCGGAGGGATCAAGCATCATACCCAAGCCACCCAAGCCACCTAAACCGCCCAAGCCATTACCTGAATTCATTCCATCGACCATATTACCCAACTTTGGTAGCAGGCTAGACAGCTTGGCTTCTGGATCCATCTCTAGACCGTAAAGGCCTTCAACTCCGGGAATTGGTGTTGGCTCAGTTCCAATTTCCACATTCAAAGAATCCGATGTAGAGTGAGCAGGGTCACTGGAAACTAAGAGAACCTTCAATCCACAATCGGCGAGGTGAATAGCCGTCGCTGTTGAGGTAGTTGTTTTACCAACACCACCTTTGCCACCGAATAATAGCAATCTCGCCATACTATCGGCGCATGATTCAAACTCTTTGAATTCAACGCATCAAAGATAAATCATGCAACGGTTTGATGAACTACAACGCTTGCGGTGGAAACATGGCTTCAGATTTGTTATTATTTCAAATCTCAAGCGTATCTGCACTTATTGGGATGACTTTGGGATGGCGTGGTGTAATGACACGCTATTCGGGTTTCTATGATTTACCAACTGCTTGGAGCAACGTCTTTTGGGGAATCTTGCTTGGAGGAATATATGGCTCGCAGATTTACACTCAAATTATAATTCCAAATATTGAGTTTGAGGCTACAAATGAAACGGTGGTAAATCCATTAAATTTAGTTCTACTATGTCTAATTGCTTCAATTATTGCTCATTTTATTCTCCGTCGCAACCGGGTAAGATCTGGAAGCTCGCAAACTACCAGTGGCTGGGCACTAGGACTTGCTGTCGGTGGGATGTTCGCAATGGTAGTTATTTACGCTGTTTTGAGACTATCCGAATTCAATCTCAGGCTAGTAATCACCGTCTCGCTGCTCGCAATACTGGGCCCAAGGTGTGAGGCAATAATCTCCTCATACCAGGGTAATCTTATGCTCATGGGTCGGAAATGGGGTGCAATATTGCGAGCCACTATGTGGCGGTGTGCTTACGTAGTTATGTTTGCATATGTGCTATCAGCACCTATTGGTTGGATTTTCATTATACCAGTCATGTTAATCAGTAATCGTGCCTCTGAAAGTTGGATTTGGAATTCTGTGCCTAAGGAAGGTAAAAAACAACTGCGCAAAATTTGGGCAAGGCAAGCACGCGAAAGAAAGATGGCGAAGATTTCAAGTCATTTAGACAC
>DAWS01000122.1:0-2958 GCA_002506025.1 Euryarchaeota archaeon UBA111
ATTGAGAAACTCGCTGCTAAGTGGATCGAAGAGAATCCTAATGCTTCAATGGACGGACTGGAATTACCATACGCTGTGCGTGGCATGGATCTCGCATTTTCGGGTGTGTTGACAGCCGCGTTGAGGCTTGTCAAGAGTGGAAAACCGTTAGAAGCAGTATGTTGGAGCTTGCAAGAACATGTTTTCTCTGCATGTGTTGAAGTTGCTGAGAGAGCCTTAGCTCACACTGGAAAAACAGAATTGTTGCTTGGCGGTGGAGTAGCATGCAATACTAGACTGAGAACTATGTGTGAATTGATGTGTGGTGAAAGAGAAGCTGAATCTTTTGCACCACCGCGAATGTATTGCATAGATAATGGAACTATGATAGGTCTACTCGGCTATCTAGAATTGGGTGCTGGTAGGGTAACTGAATTTGATAACAGCGCAATCGACCAATACCTTCGAACAGACCAGACTCCTATAATATGGGCATAAGCCTAGCCAACCGTTTTAAGAGGTCGCTGTTGAGGTATTGATAGGCGAAAACCATGAATGGTCGTAATAGGCGAAGGAAGGATGTTCCATTCAACCCTTTCGCACAAAATGCTGCGGCCGAGAGAAACAGACGTCATGCTGAAAAAGCCAAAGAAAAACGCCGACAAGAAGCACAAAACCAAGCGACTAGTGGTTTAGCTAACAGTGCAACTGAAACCACTTCCAAATCATTAGAAGAATTACAGAGGGAGGCAAGAGAGAAACTTGCCGTGGACAAGGCTAAATCAGGTGCCATTGTTAAGGAAGAAATCAAATCAAAACCAGAATTGGTTCCTGTTGAGACTAAACCAGTTTCTGAACCAATAATAACTGAAACAACAGCCGCTAAACCTGTTGAACCAAAGACCTCAAGAGAAGATCGATTAGCAGAACTCAAAAGAAAATCACAGAAATCTAAAGATAATGCTAAGTTGACAAAAAGTAGCGCCAAAGAAGAACTCAAGCCAAGTCTTGAGATAGAGGATTCTGAGGATGATGAGCAATTGGAGATAGTAGATGTCAACAGCGTTGATGTTGCTGTTAAGAACATAGATGCCGGAAAAAATCTAAACGTCTTCAAAACTATCCAAAGCGTCGACAAAACCTCTGCTGGTATTTCCAAAAAGAAGCGAAAAACACGCCGCATTGACAAAAAAGGTGGCGGACGCCAACGATTGGAAAAGAAACTCAATCGTCAGAAAATTTTAGAATTCAAGTATGTTGCCCGTGAGATATTATCTCATCCAGATGTCCCAGAAGAACACAGGTCCAATGTTTTGGGCCAGGTAATTGCGAAGGGAGAAAGGATAAGCATTGATGCCGCTATCGAATTTATCGATCAGAAACATGCTGAAATGATTCTCACCGATGAGATATCAGATAAATTAAAACAAGAGATTAAGAGCATCTCCACACGAAGGTGATATAATGAGCGAGAATGTAATAGGAATAGGAATGGATGTAAAAGTACACTACAAAGGTACAATACCAGATAGCGGTGAAATCTTTGATTCAAGTGAAGGACGTGATCCACTAAAATTTACTGTCGGTAAAGGACAGATGATACCCGGATTCGAGGAAGAGTTGTTGGGTGCTACTGTCGGTGAAAAAAGAACCTTTACTCTGACAGCAGATAGGGCATATGGGCAGCGAGACGATGAAGCCATTCTGCAAATACCACGTTCCCAATTCGCTCAGTTAGAGGAACAAACCTCACTAGAAGTAGGTTTCCAGTTAGTTGCTCAAATGCCGCACGGTCCAGCACCATTCACTGTTTGCAATCTCACTGATGATATGGTTACTGCCGATTTTAACCACGCGCTTGCTGGTAAAGACTTAACATTCGAGGTCGAAGTAGTCGAGTTAACACCTAGTAGCTCTGGCTGTGGCGACCCAACATGTGGTTGTTGAACACGATTAAGAGCATCATAACAGTAGTTTTGATGAATCTCCGTTGTCTGGAATGGTTATGGGAGAAGGTAGGAAGCCCGAGTGGAAGACACTCTCCGGTCTGGAAATCCCTCATAGTTTCCCAGGTCAAGTCGACTTTCCCGGTAAACCACCATACACAGGTGGGATTCACGACACGATGTATCGCTCAAGACTTTGGACAATGCGCCAATATGCTGGCTTTTCTAGTGCTAAAGAAACCAATGAACGTTTCAAACTACTTTTGGAGAGAGGTCAAAAGGGATTATCTGTCGCATTTGATTTACCCACCCAACTAGGATTAGACGCTGATGACGAGTTGTCGATAGGCGAAGTTGGCAAAGTTGGTGTCTCTATATCGACTCTAGACGATATGCGGGAATTACTATCTGGTATACCTTTGGATAAGGTATCAACCTCAATGACCATAAACGCACCTGCAATGATTTTGCTTGCAATGTATATCATTGTCGCTGAGGAACAAGGCGTGTCATCGGAACAAGTTAGGGGGACAATCCAGAATGACATACTGAAAGAATACATGGCTCGTGGAACATATGTGTTCCCGCCTGATGAAAGTATGCGGCTAATTACCGATATTTTCTCTTACTGTGCAAAAAGCGTACCACAATGGAATACAATTTCAATTAGCGGATATCACATAAGAGAAGCTGGCTGTACGGCTACTCAAGAAGTCGCATTCACTCTTGCTAGTGCTCTAAATTATGTTGATGCAGCAATAGAGACAGGACTAGATATTGATGAGTTTGCCCCTAGATTATCATTTTTCTTTAATTGTCACAACGATTTTTTCGAAGAAATTGCGAAATTTAGAGCAGCAAGAAAACTATGGCATGATCTGATCGATCAGCGATATAACTCAATCAATCCTAAATCTAAGAAGTTGCGATTTCATACACAGGTCGCTGGTGTAAGTCTTACTGCTCAACAACCGCTAAACAATATCTCTCGGGTTACAATACAAGCACTAGCAGCTGTTTGCGGCGGAACACA
>DAWS01000122.1:3290-4805 GCA_002506025.1 Euryarchaeota archaeon UBA111
AGTTTGCACACAAATTCATACGACGAAGCAATTGGTTTGCCTACGGAAGAAAGCGCAACTATAGCATTAAGAACACAGCAAATAATCGCTGAAGAGTCTGGTGCTGCTGATGTGATTGACCCACTTGGTGGTTCACATTATGTCGAACACCTTACCACTAGTATCTATGATGAAGCCTTAGGCATGATTCAACAGATAGACAGGATGGGCGGTGCAATGTCTGCCATTAAAGAGGGCTGGCAACAACGGCAGATTCACAATTCAGCATACGCTCATCTCAATGATGTAGAATCTGGCAAAAGGAAAATCGTCGGTGTTAATCACGGAACTATGGATGAGATGAATTCGATTAAGGCCATGCAACTGGATGATAGTCTTGGTAAATCACAATGCGAAAAATTGGCAAAGTTGAGAGCTGAACGCAATGATGAGTTTGCTAAAGCGTCGTTGGAAAAGATTAGAATTGCAGCGAAAGGCGAAGAAAATTTATTTCCGCTAGTTATTGATGCAATAAAAAGCGACTGCACATTGGGAGAAATCATGAGTGCAATGAAAGATGTCTTTGGTACATGGATGGCACCAAGTGGATTTTAGGCGATAACAATGAAAATCAGATTGGACCATATCGGAATAGCAGTCAACAGCTTAGACGAGGGAGAAAAATTTTGGCGGTTACTAGGACTTATGCCTGAAGAAGAGGACGAAGAGGTAGAAGACCAAGGCGTGAAGACTCGGTTCATACCTATCGCCAGTGAACCGCAAAAAGCCGCTATGATTGAGTTGCTGGAGCCCACTGGAGACGATACTCCAATTGGCAAGTTTATTGAGAAGCGTGGCGTTGGCATTCAGCAAATATGCTTCCAGGTCGATGATATCAATGAATTAATCAACAAACTCCTTGATTCTGGAGTAACTATGATTGACGAAAAACCAAGGATTGGGTCAAAAAATTGTCTCATCGCATTTGTTCATCCTAAATCAACCGGTGGAGTCTTGGTTGAGTTGTCACAAAAACAATAGGAAACAATCATAATCCATCTGTCTAATTTTCCTCCATGCGAACATGCGTAGACCAGTTAATGGCCCTGTCACACATCGATGGCCCTCGCTTAAAAGCCGAAGCACGATTCATCGCAAATCGGCTTGAGGCCCTTAGATACAACGGGCAAATATCCAATGATGCTTACCTTGACGCAGGTTCGATTTATGGGGCTTTTGAAATGTTCGCAAACCTCATCGACATGGGCGTACCCCAACAAGAGATTTTCTCACAACTGAAGCAACAGCTAGCGAGGGCGAGGAAACTCGAAATTAAATATCCGGGGCTAAACCTAGCAATAGAATCGGGTAGGGCTAGTTAATCATGACAAACAGTAATACGCTCCTTAAGGTATCTAATGTGCGCAAAAACTTCGCAGAAGTAGTAGCCCTTGACGGAGTCTCCTTTGAAATTACATCAGGTGAAGTTGTTGGTTTAGTTGGCAGTAACGGGGCTGGTAAAACCACCTTGCTGCG
>DAWS01000122.1:5204-5498 GCA_002506025.1 Euryarchaeota archaeon UBA111
CTTATGCGTGATAGTCTTGGTGTGGTTCCAGAATCTACGGGTCTGTATTCAAGATTAACCGCCTGGGAAAATATCCGATATCACAGTAGATTGTATGGTGTTAGTGATAATCTTGCATGGAAAAGAACGGTGAAATTTGCGCAAAGTTTGGACATGGAAGAAAACCTGTCACGCTATACTAAGGGATTTTCCCGTGGCATGCGCCAGAAGACTGCATTGCTTAGAGCATTAGCTCATGGGCCCAGAGTTTTGTTACTAGATGAGCCAACTGCAGGATTAGATATAACAAGTGCT
>DAWS01000001.1:0-146 GCA_002506025.1 Euryarchaeota archaeon UBA111
GCGTCTTTGGTAGCAGTTCTTTGTGCGTCAGTAAAATATGCTGGACAGGTAATTACCGCTTGCTTTACTTCTGCACCTAAGTATGCCTCAGCATCAGACTTAAGCTTCTGTAGGATGAAGGCAGAAATCTCTTGAGGAGTATATTC
>DAWS01000001.1:479-8290 GCA_002506025.1 Euryarchaeota archaeon UBA111
TTGTCGTCGATATTGGTATTCCAATCGGTTCCCATGTGACGTTTTACGGACAGCAATGTTCGCTGTGAATTCGTTACCGCTTGGCGTTTTGCAGTCACACCAATCAATCGTTCTCCACCATCTTTAGCAAAAGCAACAACCGAGGGGGTTGTTCTTGCTCCTTCAGCATTAGCTATTACTACTGCTTCACCATTTTCTATGGTTGCTACACAGCTATTTGTCGTTCCTAAATCTATTCCTATTACTTTACTCATTTTTTCATCTCCTTGTTTCAAAATATTGGAATTCCACCATCATCTTCATCATCATCATCGTCGCCAAAATCTAAGCTGACATCCGCAGTTGGGGCACTATCATCACCGTCTTCTAAAGCAGAGCCCTGTGGGGTAAGTTTCAGTGTAACGTCAAGTATACCATTATTCAGTGACCAACCGACAACATCTTCGCAAGGATGTGGCAGCTTTATTCTAGCCATTGGTTTTGCTTGAGTCTGTTTCATAATCTCTAACATTGAACCGCCTTTTGAAAGATTCATTTCCATTTGCATTTCTTTGATGTCGCCTTTGAGCGCGAAGTCAATAGTGATCGACATATTCCATCCATCGAGATAGAAGTCGTCACTTGGTAACCTTAGAATCTCATCATCGTCTTCATCAATTTCAGGGGTTTCAATCTCAACCGGCACGGCGTCAACCTTAACATCCATTCCAAGATTACTGAGTATGTCTTCTATCGATTGACCAGATTGAAACATTTTACTGAGATTTGACAAGTCAAAGTTGAAATTTACCTCACCACTGTTTAACTTGTCAGCATCCAAACCCATTTTCTCAAATTGTGACTTAAACTGCTCCATCATGGTTTTGATTTGGGATTTGTTTAGGGACATTCCCATCCCTTTGAACATCTCGACCAGCCTGTCAATCATCTGTTCTTCCCAATCGTCGTTATCGCTCATATGACCACTACTGAACCATCGGTTACATAGTGGCCAATTGGTTCACCTATATCAATATCACGAATGTTTTCCAATACAACTCACGAGCCTCGTCGAATCCGCAAAACTCCGATGATAATACTAGCAATAACGCTAAGCGTGAGAATATTTGCGAAAATCATCGCGGTAGATTTGATTGCAATGCCGTAGATTAGCCACAGCGTCAATGAGAACGCTACGATAGAAAATGTGGGTATTGATATGCCATCATGTCGTTTGTGTTTCCATACCTCAATTATTTGCGGGCCCCATGCTATGACTCCAATCACTCCAGCAGCTATGCCAATTGCTTCAATCAATAGCGAAGTCAAAACATCACCGGTTCCATTTAGCAGCTGGCTTGGACAAGTCAATTCTATCGATACTCGCCCACGGAATCTCTCTCGGCTCAGCCTCTCCAACAACGTGCATTGTTAAATTGGCACCATGGGCAATTCTGAGTTCAATGTTCTTACTACCAATTTTTATTTTTGCCACAGATGGCTGTTTATCGAATAGTGAAAACCAACCTCTGTTATGAACTGCGCCTCCTATTACCGGACAATCTCGTTGTTCAAACATGGCTTCCAATTGATCGCCTAGGCCGAGAGATAGAACGTCGCCTTTGTTCAATAATCCACCATACATGTGGACCTCGTCCCAAGTGTTGAATCCACTCAATGTTTCGACTAAACCATCGTTAGGTTTGCCTGGGTTAACAGACTTTAAAATGTCTAAAAACCCCTTCTCGTTTACCATTTCTGCACTTAGGTCGTCCGGTATTTTTGGCCACTCAAGCTTGTGATGAGTCATAGCAACAATGACTCTTAGTTCTGGCAAATCTGCCTCGGACAATTCTAGCCTACTGCTGTGCAATTCCATCAACAATCGAGCCTTGCGCGCAATTCTATCCGCTACTCCTGCATGACTGTGTTCTTCACCATTTTTTCTACGCTGAATGAAATGATGCTCTTTGTTAATTCGAAATGATCCTGCCCAGTGTTTTTGTTCGACAACTAGGATGGCATTTCCTCCAATCAGTACCATGTCGATTTCTCTGCGACCACCATCCGGGTCAGGAATTCTAACGGATTCGAAAATCTGCCAACCATTCGCTTTACCTGCAGCTCTAGACAATTTAGCCAAGCGCATTTCGGCTAACTCTCCCGCACGATGGATGTCGTCGTGAGGAAATTTTTTCCGGCGTTGGATAAGCCAAGAAATCCGCTTCAACAAACTCATGTTAAGACCTACAACAAACTGGCTACACTATCAACGATAAGGGTCGGGAATTGCTCAGCAGTTTCTTCCAATAGTGCAACATCTTCCATTGTAGCCTCGCCGGATAATACGAGAATCCCCACACATCCGGCACGGTTTGCCATCGCTATATCGGTATATAATCGGTCACCGACCATAGCACACCTCTCCGGGGAAAGTCCCAACTCTTCGATTTTATGTAATATCATACCAGCGTTTGGTTTACCAGTAATATGAATCGGTTCTACCCCAGTAGTTGCTTTTAGCATTGCTAGATATGCTCCAACATCCGGTAGTCCTCCATCTGGTGATGGGCACACCATGTCGGGGTGGCTTGCTACTAACGGAACACCTTGATGAAGATAGATACTCGCCTGAGCAATTTTATGATAGTTAATTTCGGTATCGTAGCCTAATACAACATATTCAGGGGTATCGCTATCAGTGACTATTCCTTGAACTTCTAGCATTGTTTTCATCCCGTCCGTACCGATTAACCAAGTTTTAGTGATGTTATTTTTGTTAAGCCATGATAGTAAGTCATGAGTAGATAACAGAACATCAGCAGGTTCTGCAGGAATGCCAAAGCCTTGCAATTTCTCTAGATATTGGTTTACCGAACGACTAGAATTATTCGATAGGAAAAATCGCTTTACACCTCTATCATTGCAACGCTGTAAAAACTCAAGAGCGCCAGGTATTAATTCGCCACCGAGGTAAATAGTACCATCTAAGTCGAGAAACACCGCATCAATTTCGTTTAGGCTATTGTCCACATAATCACCTAGAACATCAATGTCTTGAACATGAACCACGGTGAGTGGAGATTCTCTTGCGCTTCTTTGGAAGCAATCATTTCCGTCATCATTTCTTGTATTTGTGGCTTCTTACTCGCTTTGCCAACGAACCAATTAATCAGCCATTTTTTCCGACTAAGCTTCTGCATGCGATATGAGTTTGTTAACTCAGGGCCAAGTATTTTCCACATTTCTGCTTGGTATTCTTCAGGTGTTTTTCCGGCAATAATGTGGTTAGCAGCCAACTCACCCGTAACTAGAGCATTACCGACGCCTTCACCGGAAAAAGGATCTACCAAGGAGGCAGAATCCCCAACTAATCTGATTCCTCGCATGCTGGCACGACGCGGTTGATTAGCTTCCTTCTTTCGTGGTGAACCAAATGGTAGCTGCCACCCTTTACCACTACCCTCAAGCATTTCAGCATCAGCAAATCTTTCTTTGAACAGAGGATGATTTTCTATTACATCTTTTTGTAGAGCCTTTAGTTTCTTTTTCTCTTTTTTCAACAAGCCAATAACCATACCAATGCCGACATTCGCAACATCATCATTGACCGGGAATATCCAAAAGTAGCCCGGTACTACAGAATCAACAAAGTGAATTTCGATATCGCCAACGCCGCCTTCACAACCCTTGACATTTCGCCAATACTCACGGTATCCACCACAGTAGTGCATGTTATCGACCATTTCTTCGCTGAATGAATCTTTTACTACCGCTTTTGCGACGGGACAATTGTAGCCAGCAGCACCAACAATCTCTGATGAATAATAGGTTCTCTCTTCTCCATTACGGCCACCTATCTTGACTACAACGCCCTTAGCGTGACGTAAATCACCAGTCCCTTGACCAGGGTCATCTCCTCCACTACCGTCATCGAACAACACTTCTGTAACCGCACAGTCCTGTATTACCATCCCTCCATTCTCTCTGACTAGATGTTGACATCGGTCAAACAACAAGTGATCGAATTGCATTCTAGGCAATGAATAACCTGCTTCCAAGCGTTGCACGTCTTCCTCGGGCAATGCGACCCTCACTGTTTTGCCTTTTGGTGAAGAGAACTTTATGCCCGTTACTCTAAAGTGAGGTGTGCTTTCTAGGGTCTCTTTGACACCCAGTGCTTTGACATGGCCTAGAGATTTACCTCCAACTGCGTCGCCACAGATTTTATCGCGCGGCCATAGACCCTTCTCGAGTAACAGAACGGTCTTTCCAGCCATTGCTAAATAACCAGCTGCGGAAGAACCACCAGGTCCTCCTCCGACCACAATAGCATCAAATTTAGTGTTACTTGGTGGGATTTCACCTGTGTCAATTGGTTGTTCCCAAGAATTGACCAATTCAGCCATGTGATTAACGAGTTCGACACACTCTTTGAGACTTATCTTTTTTATCAGTATCACATACCAAATTTAACCACCATCATAATGCACTCGAGACGAGTGGCAATATCATGTCGGATAGTGATTTTGTTAGCACATCAGACATACTACAAAGTTCAGATAAACAACGGAGAATAGCAATTATCGCGCTGTTGGCAGTCACTCTAGTTTGGGGGGCTACATTCATTTGGATGAAGCAGGCATTAGATGCTCTCGATGAGGAAAAGGAGATGCTTGGGACTAATGGTGTAGTATCATCCTTAGTCCTTGCTAGGTTTGCAATTGCTGCAGCAATGATGCTAATCTTTTTTCGTCGAGCGCGAACATCACTCATGGACAGACAGATTTGGCTTGATGGCTTAGTATTGGGTAGTTTGATGTTTGTTGCATACCTAACACAAATGATCGGTTTAGATGAAATAGACCCTTCAGTTTCAGCCTTCCTTACATCGCTATACGTTGTTTTTACAGCAGTAATATCCTCGATTATCAACCTTAGACTACCTACTAAAATCATGATTCTAGGGGTCGGTCTGGCTACTTTCGGTGCGGGTTTTATCCAGGGCCCACCTCACTTAACATGGGGCCTAGCTGAATTCATCACCGTCTTTTGTGCACTGCTATTCGCATTACATATTCTGTTTACTCAGCGCATAACTATCAGAAGAGACCCGGTCGCAGTATCAACAACCTCATTCATCGTTGTCACGGCATGTTCTGCATTAACTGTATTCGTGTTGGGCGATGGGACGAATCCTAAGCAGTGGACATTGATTTACTCAGAAGGCGTATTAATCCCCGTCATATTGCTGGGAGTTGGAGGCTCATTCTTTTGCTTACTGTTTCTTAACATGTATCAACGTTATTTGCACCCAATACAAGCAGCGATTATCTATGCATTGGAGCCGGTATGGGCGACAATCTATGGCCTTCAACTTGGCATGGTCACATGGAGTATTTGGATACTAATCGGCGGGGGGGCGTTATTCATCGGCAACATAATCGTTGAATTACTTTCAAGCAAGCCTGACGAAACGACAAATTAGCACTAAAATTGCGCATCGTTCAAAGTCCTCCTAGTTCTGGGAGTAATGAGGGGGCACTTTGACAAAAGATTCAAATCCAAAATTTACTCGATTTGCGAGTAAAGCAGTACACTCTGGTACCAACCATGTAGGCGACGCAGTAAACACTCCCATATTCCAATCATCGACGTATAAGCTAACCGATGAACGTTATGCTGGTTGGGCCGCTGGCGCTCACCATGCCTTGCTCTACACCAGAATCACTTCGGTCAACGCTGAGGCGGTGATCGACAAAATATGTGCTTTGGAAGGAGCCGAAGATGGGGAGGTATTCTCTTCCGGAATGGCCGCAATATCTTCAACTCTAATGGCTATTCTCTCGACTGGCGATCATGTTGTAGCTTCTGCGGATGTATATGGAGGCACCTACGGGCTAATGACCGAAGAGTTTCCCCGGTTTGGTATTGAGGTGACAATGGCAGACATGACGGATGTTTCCTCATATGAAGCAGCGATTCAAGAAAATACCAAGGTGCTATACATTGAAACTCTGACCAATCCAGTGCTCAAAGTTTGCGATGTGGAAGCGATGGCTACATTGGCAAAGAAGCACGGATTAGTCTGTATTATCGACAACACTTTTGCCTCACCATGGGCGTGTAACCCGTTGTCGTTAGGCGCAGATCTTGTAATTCATTCAACGACTAAGTATCTCGGTGGACACTCAGACATAATTGGTGGCGCAGTAGTTGGTTCCAAAGAGCATATCGAGAACATCTTTCACCGCAAGGTCCACTTTGGAGGAAATGCGGATCCAAACTCATGTTTCTTGTTAGAGCGAGGCATGAGAACTTTACATGTGAGAATGCCGCAAATTTGTGATAATGCGGCAGAACTGGCAAAACGCTTGGACGCACACCCGATGATTGAGCGAGTAAATCATCCATCACTGAGCTCTCACCCACAATATGCCGTGGCTCAGAGAATTATGCCGCGAGGCACGGGGATGATTGGCTTCGTGGTCAAGGGGGGCGATGATGCAGCACTTTCATTTATGCGCGGCTTGGAAATGATCTACGAAGCCACCAGCCTAGGTGGTGTTGAGTCATTAGTAGAGTGCCCATTTAATTCAAGTCATATGATGATTCCAGAAGATGTCAGACACGCAGCAGGCTTAGTTCCTGGCTATGTTAGAATGAGCATCGGCATTGAAGATATTGAGGATTTATGGGCTGATATTGAGCGCGGCTTTGCCAACGTTTGAATCAGGACTCACCAGTATCTTGTTTCAACTGATTCAATTGCGTGTGCCACTGGTTTTGCAATCTCTCAATTTCTTTGGCCGGTGAATCTAGTAGCTGCTTACCAGTGTCAAGTAGTTGTTTAGTCGTGTTCATCCACGCACTAGCCTTGTTGCGGGCATCACCGTCAAAATGCCATTCTTGTCCAGAGGAGCGTTCTGCAGCAAGTAACCATGCCCAAGCCGCTGCAGCTTCAGAAATTGATGAATGTCTTGATGTGGCAATTCGTTCTGCTTTGCCCAAACCTTCGAGCAAACCAGTTCTAATTAGGTCGACTATGTGGCCGCAGGCACCCCCTAACTCACCTGATTTGGTTGGAATTAGCGATGATAGTTTGGCTTTTTCTCTCGCATTATCCAAACTCTTCAAAAACTTTCCAAACGGTTTGGGTTTGGTATTTTGTTTGCGCCAAATTTCTTCGGCCTCATCGCCAATTATCCCGATACTTTCCAACGCCTCAAGACCGAAATCTTCCCACAAAACGCCTAATACATCCCCACAGCTCGCCCCGTCAACAATTTCAATCGAGGGAGTTTTTCGTTCCGAGGTTTCACCGCGAGTGTTGATACGCAATCCCAAATTATCTTCAAATCCAGTTCGATAGCAAGCCAGTATAATATGAGTTGCGAGATCTTTTTCTTCAGCTGAGCCAGCAACATCTTCAATGGCTTCTCGTACCTCATCGAAGGATTCGCAATGGTAGTAGTTTGAGTTAACAATTAAACCGTCCTCCACCGCATCAAGTACAGATCGACGGACAGCTTGCGCTACCACACCTTCATTCATGACTAATCCTTGCCAAGCATCTAGTATCTTTGCCACTCCTTCATTAGCGTCATCTGGTAGATTTTCCTCAGATGGCCAACCTTCTGGTTTCCAAATAGCTTCAATATCAACGACTGACGGAAGGAAGGGAGGCAACATAGACAAAGCTAGGTGCTGGATGAAGGATGTGTCTTTTTTATCACCAGTTTCTAAATCACCAAGACCAATATAGACAATAGTCCCTTGGGAAAATGTGAGTTTGATGCAATCATTGACTTCTTCATTACTTGTCAAACCAT
>DAWS01000062.1:0-4377 GCA_002506025.1 Euryarchaeota archaeon UBA111
TATTGTTGTGTAATGCAAGGACCGCCTTCATGACGCCAGCGATTCCTGCTGCTGCTTTGAGATGGCCAATTTGAGATTTTATTGAGCCAACAGCCACGTGATCGCCACCGGAAAAACCAGTCCACAAGGTCGACAAGGAGGACAATTCTGTGGCATCCCCCACCTTTGTTGAGGTTCCATGCGCTTCAACTAATTCGACGGTTGAAGGCTCGTAACCAGCTTGTTGGTACGCTCTTGCTATCGCTTGAATTTGTCCTCGCTGACTGGGCGCAGTAATGCCTTTACCTCTACCATCTGAAGAACCGCCTACGCCCCTGATGACGGCGTGTATGGTATCGCCATCCCTCATTGCATCCGAGAGTCTTTTGAGAACTAATGCCCCAGCTCCTTCTCCCATTACGAAACCATTGGCACGGGCGTCAAAAGGCGTTGAGTGACTAGACGATAGAGCCCCAATAGCACTGAATTTAGCAAAGGTGGCTGGGTCCATAGTCCGGTCTGAGGCTCCAGCAAGCATTAGGTCAACTTGGCGATTTTGCAGAAGCCTACATGCATCCAAAATAGCCGCCATGGATGATGCACAAGCCGCGTCCGTTGTGTAGTTGGGACCTTGGAGGTTAAGCAGATTGGCGACTCTTCCAGAGACAACATTAGCGAGTTCTCCTGGCATTGTGTCTTCGTCGATTCTTGGACTATGCTCAACAAGTTCTGCTTTGAAACCTTCAGCATTTTCTGCCGGAAGGCCGTGTTTAACTGCAACATTCTTGGTATGGTTTGACCATACTCTGATATTGGACAAATTCCGGTTTTCGCCACCAAGTGCATTAGCAAAAACTACACCGCACTTGGAGCGGTCAAAGTCATTCGACTCACCATCATAACCCGCCTGTGCCAACGCCGCGGCCGAAACTTCAACTGCCCACAACTGACATGGGTCTATTTGTCCAAGTGTGCCTGGGGGTTGGCGCCAGCGGCGCCAGTTAAATTCGAAATTATCAACAAAGGCTCCGATTTTAGAATATGTGTAGCCTTCCTCTATATCGCCCGGACCACCTGATTTCCAAAAATCTTCCAATTTACCTGGCCATCTATCGGCCTGGATATTCTTGATGCTAACTTTACCTTGCTTGATATTCTGCCAAAATTGGTCAACATCTTGAGCGTCAGGCATAAGGGCGCCCAAGCCGATTATTGCAATCGGCTCGAAAGGGTCCTGCTCCAAACCCTCTGCAACCTTACCATCTGCTGTTTTAATGCTCAATTGATCACCTCAACTATCCATTATTGTTTCTGGCACCATAGTGATTGAATAGCCTGCGTCAACGTAAATGCACTGGCCGGTAACGCCACTGGATAACGGACTTGCGAGCCAAAGTGTAGCCCCTGCAACATCATCTTGGTCCACATTACGTCTCAGTGGAGCATTTCTTTCAACATGGTCGAGTATGTTTTCAAAGCCGGGAATACCTGACGCGGCAATAGTTCTGATGGGGCCCGAAGAAATGGCATTTACTCTGTGACCCTCTGGGCCTAGGTGGCATGCTAATTCTCGAGTCCAACATTCTAATGCTGCTTTTGCCATCGACATAATTCCATATGAAGGCACATACCTATTCGATGCTGCATAAGTGAGAGTGATAGTAGACGAATTTGGATTAAGATATGGAAGACCAAACTTAAGACAACGCTGCAGTGAATTTGCGGAAATTGTCATTGCGGTATTGATATCTTGATCTTCAACAAATAAAATTGGTCGATCAAAACAGGCCCGTGGGGCGAAGCCGATTGCATGAATCATTATGTCGGCTTTTTTCCCTGGATTATCAGCGCTAAATGCATCATAGAACTCCTTAGTTGTCTCGTCGCTCGCAACATCGAGTGGATAAAAGCCTGCGATTTGTGGCAACTTATCTTTCAACTGGAAAATCCTACTGCGAAAGCGTTTCTGATAGCCAAGGTATAGGCTGACCCCGCTTTCTGCGAGCATTTTGCAAATCGCCCACGCAATAGAATCTTCACTGGCAACACCAAACACGAATGCCGTTTTTCCATTGAGCCCCAACATTACACGGTCCCCTATTACAAAGATAGCAGACCACACTCGCTCTTTGACTGTTACCGTTGAAATTGTCGAAAATAGGACAAAATCGATAGGTCAAGATTAGAGCGAATCGTTAGACGAAATCAAAATTCATCGAGCAAATCATCAAATTCGTCGGTGTCAATATCGATGTCGTCTAAGTCGCTGAACAAATCATCAAACTCATCTTGCTCAGGTTCGTCATCTAATTCTATGGCTGGCTGTTCAGCAGTTTTCTTATTCGCTCGTTTGCGAATTGAGCGTGATACTATGCCGAGTAAGAGGAACAACAGAATAACTCCACCAGCAATTGCGCCATACAACATCAGGTCATCTTCACCAACTTCGCTGATACCGCCCGTCAATGCGCCAGAGGATTGGGATGACTCCACTGAGACTGGAATAAGTGTTTCACTCAAATCGGCGTTTGCATCATTAGTTGAGCTGGCCTGAAATTGGAAGTCAAAATTTGTGGTATCAGGTAAATCGCTCGGCGCTAATATCTTGATTTCCCTCATTGGCGAAGTTGCACCCATTGCTAAGTCGTCAGCCACGAATTCCGAACCGATGAAACTGAATCCCTGCTGCTTCAAATCATTAATATTAGCAATATCAACTCTAACTCTATCGTTATCATTACCCTTGTTGGTATATTGCAGGTTAATGGTGAATTCACTACCCGACTCTACCTTTCTGGTCGAAACATCATTGATTCTGAGTTCCACTGCCCCATAAGTGGCAATTTCAAGCGAGTCGGAGAAGGAATCATTTTCTCTCGGGAATGGTTCATTTAGCGGTATGGAATTCCACTCTGTAACTGTAGCAAATATCTCGAACTCGTAGCTGTTACTGGATGCCTGTTTGGTGGTTCCACTGAATGTGACAGTAAATTCTTCTGTTTCGCCTGCCTCAACGCTATATTCACCGGTTGCGCCTAACATATCTGCGGTGGCACCGCCGTTCCATTCGTTGGTAATTTCGATTTTAGAGGCGCCCACTGAGGCAGTATTTTCTATGGTGCAGACCATTTCTACTGGCGCATAGCCCGCTGGGCTGACATCCATCTCGGCTGGTGAATCACATGATAGGTTGACACCAAATACTGGGTTTTGAGCACTTGTAGTGGGGATTAATGGCAGTAAGAAAACTGCTACCAGTAAGATTCCCAAACCTGCGCGCTTCATGGTGAACCAGTTGCCGGTAAGAACATTCATAGATGAATGTGATGGAAAAATGTCCAACTTTTTGTCACTCTTGTCCGTATAACTCGTTGGGCAAATCAACATGGGCTCGCCACAATAATTCTTCATCAATTCCAGCATTTAACAACTGATTAGTCCGCTTCGGGACGGTTTTAGGTCCAAGCACGGCTCCAGGCCTGCGCAAGTCGTCCATGTAATCAGTTTCAAGCATGAAACCATGGCTACATTGTTCGGCTGTTGCTAACAGCGTTGCTAATGCACCTTTACCGGCTAAGACACTTGGAGTTAATCCTTGAGTAATTTTAGCCTCAACATTAGGCGGTGAGTAGTGCCGAATGAGACGGTCCTTTTGCAGCCCTGATTTTTCTGCCATAGCCGCCATGTCACGATAAGTTGATTCAAGTTCACCTTCAACATGAAGTTGTAATGCGAAGCCATCATTAGCGGCTAGACTCATGGTTTCACAGAGTAAATCGTTGGATAAATCCCATATTTCTTGACTTACTTCCCAATGTGGTCTACCAACCTCACCTATTGCATGTGCTTTTCCTTCATGGTAGAATTTTACCGCTTCATCTATACTATCACGGTAATTTTCTATTGCCCGATTTTTGCCCTTTGCACCCTCTTCCTCAACCCATTCAATGAATTGGTGGGCAAAAGCCGCGGGGTGAGGACCAAGAACTACTCTGACGTGCAAATCCAGTTCAGTTCTCACCGATTCTGCCATGGCAATCGTATTTTGATACGCAGCCCTGTGGCCCTCCTTGGTGGTTGGTGGTGAGGCAAAATCTGGACAATGAATCAGCACAATGTTAGTGCCACCAGCACGCTTGAAATCGTGGGCAGCGTCGAGATACCTACCGTTTCTATTGAGATGGAAGTGGTTATCTAAAATTGGTCCTTGCCATGCAGGCACTTGATTTGACATATTACCGCTCACAGTAGTAGATTATTTTCCCGCAGTTGACCTTTCCAAAATACTGCAGACATCGCTACCATATTCGGATGTCTGGCATCACTGGCAACGCATTTACCGTTGGCCCATACATACAGTTTCAGATTGTGTCTAGTATCTTGGATTATTGCGCAGCC
>DAWS01000062.1:4800-8135 GCA_002506025.1 Euryarchaeota archaeon UBA111
CCTAACTCGGTTTGTAATCCAGTATCATCAAGTCCCAACCGCAGTAATAACTCCTTGGCTGCGGCTCGAGCAACCTCTACTCTGTGAGTGCCGTGAACGACAATTCTACCAACCTCGTCAATGATGATGGTTGCGCGCGGCTTTTCAAGCGCTTTAACGACAATATTGCCGTTTTTTTGTCCGGCTAGCTGCGAGATAACAGCTTCATGATCAACCGGCGAGGTTGGAACAAATCTTACCAGTTGATTTTCAACTCTGACATCAACGCCACTCGCCGCCATCACTCTTCCTCCATGACTGGCCTAGAGGTCTTGTTTGATGAATTCTCCTCTACATCTGGCAATTTCGCTAGTTGATTGAAGATGGCAGAACGCCAAGGCATGAATAACGGAACTAATAGCACGGCTTCATTACCAAACTCTAGCCTTAATTCTTTGAGCGCTCCTCTGAGTCGAGAAGCAAATCGAGCATTTCGATTGTTCGATATCTGCTCGCCGATTAACCATTCATTCAAGTCCCACCAGGTAGCACATAACACAGCAGCTGAGGATAGATTAGCAGTGACACCTTTAGGTGGTTTTTCTGCCTCAAAGATATTTAATTTAACTCGTTTACGCCACTTTTTACCAACAGTAACTAAACCGAGTAATTTTTTCCACCGGGAAACTTCCTTTGCTTCAGCAATCATGTGCGCCTCCCATTCCTCGTCATCTAATTCGGGTTCGATAAAAAATACTGGACGATTATGCCGCTGGGCAAGCCTGTGTACTCTTCTGGGTTCAGGATCTGGAAACCGACCCGAGGTAACGTCGCCAATCTGAGTTACTTCCTCAAGGAAAATACCCATTGTACCGCCGGAAACCAAGCCGTGTGCAAGATTGACACCGCTAGATTCCGCCTCATCTTTTTCTTCTTGTTCCCATAACTCGACTACTTCATCTGACTCCAACAAACCAAGTCCATGCCATTCAATAGCCGGGCGTAGTTTGCGCGGGTATACTACCGTAGGAATAGTACCATGAAGGACTATCCGGCCGCCATCTGGGTCATCCCACACAAGGTCATCCCAACCTAACCTAGAGGACATTACTACTCACTCATTGGTTTTCTAGCCATTCTTCGAGCTGTTGTACACTCCAACCTTGATCGAAATAACCTTGGATTTCTTCCTGCGTCCAGAAACTGAACTTCTCCATAGCTTCAGCCATTTCTGGACTTACTGCTGCGGCTGGCGCGGCATAGGTTTGGGTTTGTTGAGGTATTGATGCGTAGGATTTGTCATCCTCGTAATCATAATCAAACTCATCATCAAGGTCATCACCACGATTGCGTCGAGATATGACAACAACTACAACTGCTAGTATGGCAATTATACCGATTAGGATTACGACTATCAGACCTGTAGACAAGCCATCAGCTCCGGATGCAGCAACCTTCACGTTGAAGGTTTTTCCTTGGTCTTTCCCATTGAATAAAATGTCCTTAGTTTCGTTATCGTAAACGATGTAATACATTCCCGTAGTTGCGTCAGTAAACTCTTCGAGTTCGATCGACACCCACTGCGCTTGGTCCTTACCAATTATCTCGCTGGTTATGTAACCCTCAAACACTGGAGGTTGGTTATTGGTAACCGACTTTATTTCCAAGTTAGCGATACCCGGTATTCCCGAATTGACTAGTTCTACCTCCAGAGTAATCTTATCGCCAACTTCCGGCGAGTCCGGAATTGTTCTGGTGTTTCTGACTTCGAAATTACTACCTTCGAATTCTAGCAAATAGGTTGAACTATCTTGACCGTCGTTGTCGTTGCCCTCAATACCAACTGCTGAGCCATCATCAAAGTAGCGTCCAGCACCGATAATTGGGGAACCTGCTCCATCGACGGTTTCGACCCACATTACCAGATTGACCTCTAAACCAGGGATGTTGAGATTCGATTCCGTGACGTCAAATTGACCAAAGCCAACAGGCCACAAGTCAACACATTCTGCACTGGCACGGATGTATCCAAGACTACCTGCCGAAAGATTCAGTGGCGCGGAAAGTGGCGTCGTTCCGTAATTATTCTGATACACATTCCAAACGTTACCGTCTTGTGGGTTACCGTTGTAGTATATCCAATTCAGTGTAGTGGCATCCTCTGCGAGGCTACCACGCTCTTCAATTTGGCTGGACACATCAACACAGTGATAACTTGATGTCGGCATTTTATCAAGCAACTCTGGCTCCAAACCATTTGATGCTGTTTCGCCTCTAGAGGCAGACCATGAACCAAACACTAGTTTCGGTGCTTCATCATCTACCTTGATAACAAACTTACCACAACCGTTGATTACTGAACCAAAACAGTAGGCCGTAGTCAAATCTTCAGCACCGACTGGTAGATTTATCAATTTAAATTCATACTCAAATTCGTTTTGATAGGACGGCATCTTAATTGGAATATCAAATACTCCGCCGGTGAATGTATGTGTAGTAACCTCTTCTTCAACCGGGTCATAATCACGTTCTGAATCTCGGAATACCTCTTTTCTCGTAATCTCCATGGTTAACTCCGCTTCAGGCGTAATGAAGACATTTTCAAGAATACCAGAGGTAAACGAATACTGTCCTGAGAACATCACCACATCACCACCAGTTACCGAGCCAATAAACGTCTCTTGCCCAATTTCGTGATACAAGTTATCAGATATTGGTATGTTTTGGTCGGTCAAGGTTGGAGAAATCATGCGCTTCTCATCCAAATTAGAGCGGAAGTCTAGCCTCATATCATTCTGATAAGTCCATGTTTGCCGGTATGAACTCTCAGAGAATACTGGAGAATTGTCAAGGTCTTTGATTTGGAATGATGGAGTATATTGACCTGATAACGGCAGACCCCATTCGAAATTAATTGGAATGTTGATGATAAACTCCGGTTCAAATGGATCAATCAGTACATTACCATCGAGAGTCCTTATGGTGGCTAGTGAATCGCCACTCGAATCAACGGCAATCGAGAATAAATCGCTGGTTGTCAGCGCAGTTTGGTTCCTTGGGTAATAAATGATTGTTGAATCATAGTTTGTCTCCTCAGGAGCCAATACGATTTCTAACATCTCTACATCTTTCCAACCATTGCCATCTTCTGCCTCAACTATCAGGTTATACTGGTTACCGGCGAACATAGTCTGATTCCAGATACCAACTCCGTCAGGAGCATTGGCTGGTATATTACTTAACATTCTGACTCCATTCGAGTCTTCGATGTTCAGTGATTTTATTGTTGGATATTCCAAATCCATACCAACATAAGTCAAATAATCATTATCAAATCCTGGGCCACCACCGCCATC
>DAWS01000062.1:8522-9469 GCA_002506025.1 Euryarchaeota archaeon UBA111
CCTGAATTGGCAAAATCATTGTATGTGCCAATAAAGGTTGCATTGGGCGCAGCACCATTGCTGGTCGTTGCTACTTGGATATACTCCGATTCTTCAGCCAGACCGTTGGAATTAGCATCATGGTCGTATTGCACCCAAACATGCAATACCGCAGACTCCGGTGGGGTTGGAATATCACTTATGGTTAGCCTGAAATCTTGTAGAATCTTTGGCGTAGCCCATGAATCATCAAATACTGTTCGCCAGTTTTCGTCAGAATTTACATCACCTTCACCTGAGTTTCTCTTATACAACTCGAATGATAGCAGGTTTGGATTTAGGATATCTATTGACAAATTAAACTGAATACCACAGTCTGAATCTGGGTTGTATTCTGCTGGCGGACACAGTGTGTCTCCACCATCATATCCTGCGGCTCTGAACCGGAAAGTCTCCAAGCCTGATGCAAATAACCCAAGATTGACGTTCCAGTCATAATATCCGCCTATTGCTCCGGACCTATTGGCAATTTCAGTCCAAGTGATATTAGTGAATTCACCATCAATCTCTAATCCTCGCTTTTCAACAACCAAGAAGTAACTTGCCGGGTCAGGAGCTGCACTAACTGACTCAAAGGTTAGGTTCCCTTTCAGGTTGATATCTTGGTTGGAGTACGCTTGGGTTAATTGTTGCTCTACACCGGCAAAATTAGACAGTGTAAAATCACTTATTCTTATGTCATTCTCAACAGCGTTGCCAGTTGCTGGGAGTATCGAAATACCGGATAACATCCCAACTACTCCATCATCAGCAACAGTCTCTGAGAGTATTATCACCCGTGCCTGGTCATCCCAGTTAGAATTTACAGAGAACTTCCAATCTATTTGTTGATCGCCAGAGACAATACTGGCTGTCGATGAGGGGTGCAGGGTAACATAATCTTGGCTATCGCCCTCTTCAGACCATCC
>DAWS01000053.1 GCA_002506025.1 Euryarchaeota archaeon UBA111
ATACACCAACCGAAGACAAGGGCCAAGTTGAACTAGGAAAGTTATCCGCAACATCCGCATTTGGTGGATTTCTATCTAGTGTTATGGCGATCGGTGCCGGCATGATTTATGTGCCGGCGATGAAATTCTTTGGCAAATTAGAGACAAGGAAAGCCATTGGCTCAAGTTTGAATATTATGATGATTGTTGTTCCATTTGCGGTTTTAGCCCATTTTATTTTGTTGACTAATTATCAAAAGGAGAAATTATTCGATGAATCAATCGTACTGGTGGCCCTGATAATTGCTAACTTCTCTGGCTCAAAAATAGGTGCAATTGTAGGTTTTAGACTGTTCGATGAAAACCTACTAGTGAAGATTTTCATTGGTGTATTATCAATTACTTGGATTAATTACCTAGTGGATTTGTTACTCTAACCTCAAAGTGACTCAATGACCATAGCAATGCCTTGACCGCCGCCAATACAGGCTGTAGCAACGCCATAACGTCCTCCACAACGCTTCAACTCATGCGCTAATGTAAGGACTAGCCTCGTTCCTGTGGCTGCTAAAGGATGACCTATTCCCACCGCTCCACCATTGACATTTACCTTGCTGACATCTAATCCTAAATCTTTGATACAAGCGACGGCTTGTCCAGCAAAGGCTTCGTTGATTTCCCAACGATCTATGTCGTCGATGGTGAGACCGGCCTTATCAAGGGCTTTTTTTGATGACGGTACCGGTCCATAGGCCATGATTGCTGGCTCTAGTCCGACTATTCCCCAACTGATTATTTTGGCGAGTGGCTCGTCGCCATCTTCAGCCGCTTTTGATGCTGATTTAATTACGACAGCTGCTGCTCCATCTACCACGCCTGATGCATTGCCAGCAGTTACCAAACTCTCTGGACCAAATGCAGTTCTTAACTCTGCCAATGATTCTGGGGTGCTGCCGCGTACAACGTGGTCTTCGTCTTTATGGCCTATTTCACCAACCTTGACTATTTCCTGTTCCCAAATATCATTATCGATAGAATTTGCAGTTCTGCAGTGAGATAAGGCAGCAAATTCATCGGTTTCTTCCCTACTTACTCCCTTGCGCTTGCAGATTTCGTCTGAGGTCTGTGCCATAAAAGAGCCACACATACCATCAAGTAGGTTGGTAAACAGATAGTCTTCCATATTCTTCTCCAGAACAGTACCCTCTCGAGGAGGTCTACCCAATTTGTAGGTATCACGCATCCCACGCAAGACATGAGGTGCTTGAGACATGTTTTCCATACCCCCTGCAACCACGGTTTTTGCCTCTCCAAGCATTACCATCTGCGCCCCTGTAACAATGGATTGAACACCACTGCCACATATTCTAGAAAGCGTTAGCATAGGTACTTCTTGAGGTATTCCTGCACCAAGGCCTGCATGTCTAGCGCCAAAAATCGCTTGGTCGCAGGTCTGTAACGCATAACCCATAACAACATGGTCAACATTTTTGGGCGATGTCCCTGTCTTCTCCAGTGCTCCTTTTATCGCAATTTCACCCAATTTCAATGCGCTGTAATCTTTCAATAAGCCTCCAGGTTGACCATCGCCCCGCTTTCCGCTTTGCCATTCACAAAACGGGGTTCTGGCTCCTCCAACTATCACAACTTCTTCCATAGCCGCCCGAATTCAAACTAGCCTTTGAACTTCATGCAAGAGCCAGAAGACACAATGCTCCCAAGAATAGCAACATTGGCAGAGCAATCATCTCAACAGTAGACCTTGAACGTCCAATATTAGACAACTCTGTGCCTCGATTGATGGTGACCTTTTGACCAACTCCGTCACTATTGCCCCAAACCTCAATTATGCTATTTTGTCGAGTTCCGTCTAGATTCTCTGCATCAATGTCAGCCCTGGGTCTAGACTTGACCTCGCCCATAATGTAAACAGGGTTTCCTAATTTAATCCCATACAGAGTCCAGCGATGATCGATTACTCGCCAGCCACCCAAGACTCCAGCAATCAAAGATGCCATGAATTGTTTTCCTAAGGTTTCAGCAAATGCACCATCCCAACGTTTGATGTAGTTGCCATAATCACTGCGCTTGAAACTCTGACCATTTACTCTTATTCCTCCAGTCCCATCATGGAGAATAAATGGACACCCACCACTATCAGACCTAATAGTGACCCACCTACGTTCAGTCCTAGTCCCTTCTTTTGTGCTAACAGTTCTTTCTTGATGTTGCTCATAAGTCCAGTTGTAGGCGACCATGTTTTCCATAAACATTCTCTGATTTCCATCAACAACTACCCTAAGAACACCTTCATGAGAAGGCCTAACCTGCCCAACCAACTCGTGGTGACCGAGAGCAACAGACCTAACGAGGGAAGTTGGCGTGTCAATCATTTGATTGAGCATTTTCGCCCTCAACCAACCAAGAATAAGCCAAATAATAGCGACTAGTGAAACCACGCCAATCGCCAATAATCTCGAATCTGGATTGTCAACTTCTCCGATAGCTGAGCCTATACCGAGGATGAAAAACAACACAGCAGATAGACCAAAAATCCCATACAGACTGAGTGTTGCTGGAACTGGAGTACCTACCCTTACTGGATGTTCTGGTATTGGCTGTCCACCCGAATCTTCTGCGTAACGATCTGTTGTATTCCACGTTGCTGGCCCCGGCGCTGGAAGAATCCAATCATTGGGATCATTGGTTGGCACATAGGTAGTCTGTTGGAGAAACCAACTATCAACTGTTAAGCCGCTTTCCTTGGCTTTTGCCTCTAACTCAGCAGGGTCAATCGCTTGCTGCCTAATGTCGTGCAGGTCCTTCTCGTGAGAACCGGGGGTACATAATGCTAGACATAGTAATCCTATGCCAGTACAAAACAAGCCAAAGGTAAGGTCCTCTGAAGATTCGTTTAGGCCTGAAATGGCAACAGCGATGCCGAATAATGTGATAAGACCAAAAATTACGTAGCCAAGCCAGCCATACCACTTGTAAGGTAAGGCTATCTTGAAAGAACCAGACTGGAGATTGAGAGTCTCTATCATTGCTCTACGCTATCTAGAGCGAGACATTAATGTTGTTAATCAGCCAAATAGCTTAGAATCGTCTAGCCCATTGTTAGATATCATCAGTGGAATTGCGACAATTAATCCGCAAACTGCACTACAAACTGCGCTGATACCTACGGCGATGCTTGAAACTACTGATTCATTTAATCCAGTATCTTGTGCAGCGACATCTGTAGAACCAGTAAAACTTAGAACTATGGAGAACAAAAATCCAATTAAAATTCCTATGAGCACGAGGTATACCCCTTTGCGCTGATAATTCATCATCCAGATACCCCCAATTATTGATGTCGCTATGGAAATTATTCCTGAGGCCACATTCAGACCTATATTCAGTGAATCAATACCCTGTTCTCGCCTAATGTCAGCATCGGACCAACCAAGAATTGCTAGTAATAGAAAAACTGCGTTTAGACCACCCCATATAATCAGCAGAATACCGATTACTTTTGCTGCACTTGAGGGTTGTTGTAGCATAATCACTTGATTGCCAAAACCAGTGGAAATTTGTGCGGTTTGCCCATCAATAAGCAAATTACTACCTGAATCTGGTTCATCATTCTGTTCCCATGGGCTTGGTTCCATGATAATGGGTAATGGTCGCATCACTTCAAGCCTCGTATGATTCAACATACAGCATGGTGGTCTTGAAGAAGGAAGAACGATTCCGAGGACTGAGGCGGCCCAATGTCAAACCTACTTGTCGTCTTCAAAAAAAACTTCGAACAGGTGCACGATGAAAGTTTGCACAAGGTTACTCAAGTATTGCACGACATAAGCGAAAAGTTTGATGTAAAATTTGACTTGACTGCCCGCGAAAAGGTTACTCGAGCGGATTTTATTGGTAGAGACTTAGTTATAGTCTTGGGTGGTGATGGTACATTAACCAGCATTTCGCATAACATAGATGCAGATACTCCAGTTATTGGAGTGAACTCTCACCCAAT
>DAWS01000023.1:0-3666 GCA_002506025.1 Euryarchaeota archaeon UBA111
GGTAAGATTAGATTTGAAGGCATAAGTGATGCAGATATCGGCCCCAATGATGCCGAAGTGGAAGTTCGGCTTACCGCCACAAGCCCAAGCCTTGCAGATGGTGTCGTAGATTCGTCATTGAATTGGACAGTATCATGGTTCACTGAAGTAACTGCAAGTGGACTATTCTCAGTTCCAGTATCAACTCCAGCGTTCGGTCAAATACCGTCCAACACTAGTATCGTAATATCTGCTCACATCTCGAGAGTGGGCCCAGAACCCGAAGTAAATAGTGGAGCAGTCGACCGAACCTCCGTTAACATGAAAACTCGATTTATTTTTGATACGGCTAATCCAGTGGTTAAGTCTGTGAGCATCTATGACCCAGCAGGGTTAACACCTGCAGATGGTCATATCTGGACATTAAACCAGGATATACCAATACAGGTGACAATCGAGGATATGGAGGGCCTAGATACAGAATTAGTGGTCTATACATGGGCAGAATATGCGGACGATTTAGACGACGATGGAATTATGGATGAGGCTGAATACCGCCTCACCACAGTATCGGTTAATTATGCCTCTAATATTGCCATAGTGGACATACCTGCTATATCTTGGCAGGAGGTAAAGGGGCCGTTTGAGTCTGGGAGACTTAGCGTGGTTTTGGCAATCGATGATTTAGCTGGGAATAGCCTACAAAACGGCGGCGATTTTGGTGAATCAAACGACTATGCTACAATAATTGTTCAAGATCAATTGCAAACATTAATCGATACATCCGCCTTGTCCCTCGACCTAATCGAAGGTAACATTCTGCCCGCTAATCAGCACACATTTACCTATTCATTTACCGATTTCAATGGGATTGACTCTCTGGATAAAATTTCTCTGGCTTTAGTTGGCCGAGCATCACCAGATTATTGCTACATTGATTATATTCCACGGCTCGATGAGGTACACTATGATATGGATTGCTTCCAAAGCAAACCAGTAGTGAAAATATCGCAGTTTCCCGGGTTGCAAAAATGGTATGTTGAAACGGAATTTAATCTCAGTTGGTCGGCAGTGACGGATAATCCAAATCTATCAGGTATACCCTCGCTGAAGATTTTTGATGACGGTCAAGATTTGAGGCTTGGCACATCGTACATTAGAGGTTTATCTTGGCAGATAAATTCTGCAGTTGCCGTCGATAACATCCTATTTACCGATACTACGGAACCAGTTGGTATGACATTAAACTCAACATTGTGGGCTAATCCTGGAGATGTCATTATTGCTTCAAGCAACTTATACCATAACAATACTATTGTAACGCTAAGCGAAATTTCACCGGATGATGACATTGGGTGTTTGGTTAATGGCGTTGCCCAACCGTTCGAACGGCTAGAATTCACTACCGGTGGACTACATTGTTACTATGAGATACCGCTGGATACAGATGTCGAACTTTATGAGTTTGTTATTTGGGTTTCATCAGCCAATTCGGAAACTTACGATAGCAAGGTTGGCTTGGTCAATGTTGATTTCAGCAAACCGGTTTTGCAATTATACATACAGGATTTATTGAGGATTAATTCGAATCAATTAGATCAGGTAATGTTTGAGGGCCAAGTTAGGGAAGTGGTACCACTGATGGACCAACAATTGACGGTCAACTGGAATATCATCCGTAATGGAACAGTAATCAATTACCAGCCCTTTGTAAATCCTATTTCGATTCATTACAACAATGATGGAGAATATGGGTTCGCCGAGTTTGTCAATCTGGGTGCTACTGGCAACTATACTCTGATGGAAAATGACGAGTTAGAAATATGGCTGTCACTGAATGACAACTCCGGGCAATCATTAGTTGGTTATGCTACTAAAACTGAGCCATTAATGCCACGAATCACTTGGTTTGATTTCCTACCAACAATAAATCTGCTTGAGTTGAGAAGCGATAAACCAACTGATGGTGAAACATTGGTTATTGCAACAAGGATTGTCAACACTGGGCTAGAGTCTGGCAATGTCACTGTAAATCTGTATGATGATTCAGGTCGATTACTCGAACAGCAAACGATTCACCTAGATGGCGGCAAATGGGAGTTAGTAGAATGGGACATCGAAGCTTGGAAAACTGGCGATATTACGGTAACGGTCGCTCTGGAAAATTATTCTGAATCAGAGTCACTTACAATTGAAGATGTCGAGGAGTTTGAATCCTCACAAGCTGCATTTGTTGGCGCCCTAGGATTGATCGTTATTCTATCGATTATGATTATTGGCGGCTTTGCTTATGCTTACGTAAAGAGAGCGAAGGAATTAGAACAATATACCAAACATCACCTTGAACAAATTGCGCTTAGAAAGCGCGAAAGGCACATGTCAGAGCAGGAATCTTCCAATGCTTCAGAAGAGGAATAGTCAAGAATGAAGTGCTACACAGGTGGAACATTGGCGAGGTTCCCGAGCGGTCAAAGGGGGTGGACTCAAGATCCTCTGCGTAAAGCTTCGCAGGTTCGAATCCTGCCCTCGCCACCATCGATAATCAATAACTTCTGTCCCCAATTAGATTTAGAACCAGAATGAAAATCAATCCTAGGGCAAATAGGATGCTCAGAACGAGCGATACCAAACTCCACGTATTTGACATGCCAAGCGAAGTCTGCCAATCAGATTTACCTTTCAAGTAAACTGCATCGACTAACAGCGCTAAGATGAACGAAGAACAACAAATATAGGCGGAGATTTGAAACAAAACTGACCCGCTTTCATCAATCCCAATGAACGGCAGAGCAATCGAAATTGCAATACCTAGAACTAGTATTCCAGTAGATATTAATCTAAGATTCAATTCTGGCCTATACTTTGGATTAAGGATAATTACTTGCTGCTGCGGAGACTGGAATTGTTGCTGCAATGCTGGATTTTGTGCTTCACCCCAAATTTGATTCTGTCGATTATTGGGATCAGTATCAGGTTGCATAGTAATCGCAATTATGACGGATATTCAAAATTTGTCAAAGGTAAATTAGGCGGTTATACATCCCTAAAAATAACAATAGTTTGACCGCAATACATGGACAATATCTCTGACAACCATAATTACCAGTCACCATTTGATGAAATTGATTTAACTAGTCCTCTTCAGTTACTGGCTAAATGGGTTGATGAAGCAAAGGAATTAGCCTTGCCAGAACCAGACGCAATGAATCTGGCGACTGTTGACGAAGATGGCAATCCACACAATCGAATGGTGCTTATGCGGCACATCAACGACACAGAAATTGGGTTTTTCACCAACCTGAAAAGTAACAAGGCACATGACATATTCTCTAGTGGTAAAACCTCATCGACATTGTGGTGGCCTCAATTAGGCAGACAAGTAAGAGTAGAGGGTAGCGCCAGAGAAATGAATCGTGAAATGGTCGATTCATATTTTAGCAAGCGTCCCAGAAACAGTAAAATTGCTGCTTGGTCATCAAGGCAAAGCAGTGAGTTAGCTAGCATGGAGATGCTCCATCAGGTGTTTGACGACTTCAAGGATAAATTCACTGCTGAAACTGTGCCTACGCCCCCATTTTGGGGTGGTTTTATCATCACGGTAGAGAAAATCGAGTACTGGATTGGCAGAGAATTCAGGCTTCACGATCGAGTTATCCTCAACAAGCAAGATGATAGTTGGAGTATAAC
>DAWS01000023.1:4090-4485 GCA_002506025.1 Euryarchaeota archaeon UBA111
ACTAATTGTAACCATAAAAGTGATTCTCCTAATTGCGTGATTAGCCATAATCCGAGATAGAATAGTGCGATGCAGAGCGCAAGCCCAGTAGCAAAAATGGGAGCAATCTTGGGCTGTGGATGCAGGAAGCTGTAAACAAAGTATCCAGGGCCAAAATAGGCTAATGCATAAGCGAAACTGATGTAAACGATGCCGATTAATAGTCCGAAGATTGCAAACTCTGCTGCCAAATCAGGCCTAACTAGCAGTAAGTCAAACCCGAGGAAGACCCCAGCAAAGTTATGCATAATTTGTTCATGATACAGGAACATATGGCTATGAGAATTATTATTCTCGACCATGCTTGGTAAGATAATATACCGAACCACAGTGGCAGTCAGAAACGCCATTGATAT
>DAWS01000023.1:4875-5150 GCA_002506025.1 Euryarchaeota archaeon UBA111
GCAAAAATAAGTTGAATTTGGTTGATACTTGATAACAAAAAATATCCGGTACAGGCTAACAGTGTCCATGAAGAAAACGTTACGAATTTGTGTATTCCGACTGGATGAAGTAATATGTCCTCATTGCCTTCTAGCAAGACAACATGCATATTCGCAGGCCCAGAGCGGAACATGTAGATTATCGCATAAACACAAAATCCGGTACAAACCATGCGGTATAGTAATGCTAACTCTGACGAATTAGTGAAGCTCCCAGATTTTTCCGAAACTCTTTG
>DAWS01000089.1 GCA_002506025.1 Euryarchaeota archaeon UBA111
CGCTGGGGCATGAATCACCTGAAAACCTTGGTTGAACTCAAGAAAACAGGACAGATTTCCAGTATTCATGCCTGTGATATCAAACCATCAAAATTAGACGACGTGCAGCATCTCGCAGATACTTTTCATACCAATTGGCAGGATATGGTCGTGGAGAATAATCTAGACATCGTGGCGATTGTAACTCCGGTCGACACTCACTGCAATCTAGCAATCTCACTGTTAGATTATTGTGACACTCTATTTATTGAGAAACCAATTGGAATTTCTGCAGTAGAGGCAGCTACTATTATTGCCAAGGTTCAGGAGGTAGGTGGCCGGTTGTTAGTTGGCCACATTTTACGATTTCACAAGGCTGTCAAGCAGGCTAATGCATTAATTGCTGAAGGAGAAATCGGTGAATTACAACGGATAGAATTCAATCGTTTGACCACACGTTCACCACCTGATAACCCCAACATATTCGAAGCGATGGCGATTCATGGTATAGACACAGCATGCTATTCGTTTGGCGAACTTGAACCATCGAGAATTTCAGTCGAGGATGTAGTGTTAAACAATTACAGTAAACCGACTAATGCCAAAATTCTAGTTGAATTCCCCGGCATGAAGGAGGCAGTGATTGATGTTGGGTGGAATGGAAATTTAGAGGATAGAGCAATCCATTATTACGGTTCGCGTGGCAAGATTAGCATTGAAACAGGGCAGGTTGCTAAGATCATTACCTCTGTTGACCATGGCGCACGAGAACAAATTCTTGACCAAACTCAACTTCCACTAGCCGGGGAATGGCAATTTTTGATTGAGATGTTACTCAGCAAATCAAGAGACACCATGTATCCGCAACCTGGCTCGATAATTAGAAGTGTTAAGTGGGTTGAACTTGCTAAGCAGCAAATACAAACCCACGCCTCTGAGATAGATGAGAGGATTGAATAATCGGGAACTACCAGCGTTCACTATGGGAATATCCTACGCCAGCGCGCAGAGGATGCTTGCTGTTGTAGCCGTCATTACCATCATTGTCGCAGTATCGACTCGCGATGCGTTTTCAACCGCTTGGACACTCATTGCACTGTCAACGATAGTCGGATTTATTTGGGCAGTATCGAACCGAGAAATGACCTTCAAACATCTAGGACTTCACTCCTACGGATTTCTCAATGTTTTGTCTTTCGTGGTTGTCACAGTCATTTTTGCCGAATGGTGTATGACCATGTGGGGCACCGGTTCGAGAATAGAAACCTATGGCCTCTCGCTAATAACAGTTGCAACATTTTGGTGGAGCATTGAGATGATGGAGCCAACTATTGTCAAGAATACCGACTGATTGCACAAATCAACATGCGAAGGGTCAAAGGCCTCGACTTTCGACACAATCTCATGGCTAAGCACGGTGACCATCCGGAACTACCCAGTCTCATCGAAGATTTACTGGAGGAGGATGTGCATACAGTATTCCTCAAAGCCGATTGTCCACCAAGGGTCAAGCGCGGGAGTATTGGTGAGCTAAAGTTGGTTGAAGTTGCAGAGCATGATGGCCAGTGGGATACTATCAGAATGGAAATACTTCAGTCAGAGTTGGTCGAGCTTGCTGAGCAAAACAAACATCGCAGCGACTGTTTCTTGGAAATAGATCGCAAGGGCTGTCAAGTTGTCCAATTAGGAGATTTGCGTATTGCCTGTGCATGGCCGCCATTTGCCGACGCACGAGAAATAACAATTGTGCGCCCGGTTGCTAAACTCTCGCTTAGCGACTATGACCTCGATGAAAGACTGATTGAGCGGTTGTCTAACCATCATCGCGGCGTCTTTATCTGCGGTCGTCCCGGTTCTGGCAAGACTACCTTAGCACAAGCAATTGCCGAGTACTTGGACAATGATTTAGGCACCATGGTCAAGACAATGGAAGCGCCTCGAGACTTGCAATTAGCCGATAGAATAACTCAGTATGCACCGCTGGAAGGCGACCTTGAGAAGACCGCGGAAATAATTTTTCTAGTCAGGCCAGATTTCGTAATTTTTGATGAAGTTAGAAGAGCACGGGATTTCGAGATTTTTGCCGATGTAAGGCTTGCGGGGGTTGGTCTTCTCGGCGTCACTCACGCCAATTCTGCGTTGGAGGCAATACAGCGTCTGATTGGTAAGGTAGAACTCGGCTTAGTTAGCCAAGTTTTGGATACTATCTTGCACGTTGAAGCAGGTAAGATACAGCAAGTGTTAGAACTGCGAATGACGGTCAAACCGCCTTCTGGTATGCAGGAAGAGCTAGCGCGTCCGGTCATTGAGGTTGTAGAATTTCCTAGTGGTAAAATAACGCATGAAATGTTTGCATTTGGTTCAGAAATTGCTGTTGTTCCGGTCGATGGTCAAACCGGGGCAATATCGCCTATTCGTGCCCTTGCCAAGGACTCTCTTGTCAGAACGATTCGCGAATGGATCGGTGTTGAATCACAAGTTGTATTCACTTCAAATTCCAATGCTAATGTCTACGTTCCGGCGAATATGGTCGCCACTTTAGTGGGCAAGGGCGGTTCCAACATCCGCCAGTTACAGGAGGAATTGGGCGGAATTTCTATTTCGGTCAAAACCTTTGACGAAATGCCTAGCGAGTTAGAAAGACCCAACCCATACTGGGAGGATGAGCAAGACCGCCGCAGCAGGTCTAGTAGGGCCTGGGAGCACTCTGGCAAAAGCCAGCGTAGAAAAGCCAGAAAAGGGCGCAGGTGAACCCCCTTATAATCGCTTGAAACGCGCTTATATTAGGCAATCCACTTTAATAATAAGCCAAAACACCCCGAACCATGAGCGCTGCGGATGGGCAAAGCGATGGCGATGTAAAAGAGGGCGACGCACTAGTTGCATTCCTCTTGGAGAATAGGACATTAATGAATTATGCATCAATTATTATGATAATTTTTGCAGTATGGGCTACAGTTGAGTCGATTACTAATGCACTTGGTATGACTTGGTGGCCACCGGAAACCGGTATTCCTGCCGAGGATTTGTATAAAAATCCAGATAATGTGCAGAATATCAACAACGGCTGGATAATCGGCCTTGGTGCAGTATGTGGCACGGTTGGTTTCATGATTCAGTATTTCTACCGAGCAGCACCGTATGTAGATGCATCAATGACAGCTACAGCAGCACTAATCCTTCAGCAGGCAACTGGTGGTGTTGGCGGCGGTGCTTCTGAAGAAGAAGTAATTGCCAAGGCGGAAGTCGCAGCAACAATTGCCGCAGACACCGTGGTCAGGCAGTCTAATGAGGAAACCATCGAACAGGCAAAAGAAACCGCAGAAGCGGCAGCAGCGGCGGTTGTCGAAGAGATGATGGCAACGGTTCAGGACAAAGTCGATGCGGTTACAGAGCAACAAGAAGCAGTCAAGGAAACAGTAACTGAGACTGTTGCTGAACCTGAAGCAGAGGTTGAAGAAGCAGCGGCAGAAGAACCTAGTGAAGACAGCGCAGGCGATCCGTCAAGCGCACCCAAATTCTGAGGTGAATTAAATGTGGGAACATAGAACAGTATCAAACAAAGAATACCAAACAACAGGCAGAATCAACCCGAACGAAACTTACGTTCGATTGATGGATGAAGTCGAAGAGACCGTAAAGAAAGCAGAAGTGGAAGAATTTGCCCATGCTGCATTTATGGATTATATTCCTCGTCGTGGACCTTGGGAACCACTGCCAGAAACAGACATGTCTAGAGCAGATCCAAGAGTTAGATACATCGGACCAGCCAAAGCAAAATTACTCAATACCAACTTGTTTTTAGGCTCAACATGGATTGAAGCAGAGCGATTTAAGTTTGAAAGGAGAATTTTGAATGTATCAGATTTCCTCAAGCAAAAGACAATTATCAATGCTAATATGTGGACGCCAAAACAACTTTTCACAACCCAGACTTTCTTCTTTTGTTCAACTGGCGACGAAGAGCGCATGGGAGGATCTTTCCTGACCGGGGACGGCCCAGGAGATAATCACATTTTCCTAGGCAAAAAAGATGCTGAGTTCCCTGAATGGGAGCCGATTCTATGGGGTCTAGGCCACCGCGGTGTAGTTCCAGACTCAGATCCCTTGGACAAGTGTTTCTACCCATCATTGATGCACAGAAACGTTTCGTTTAACAATCGCTTAGGCTGGATAAGATACTCTCCTGCTGGATTTGGTAAGGATGCCAACGGCTTCCTAACCACTCGCCCTCACACTTGGATTTGGCCAGCTGTTGATGGTAACCGAGACACACCAACTGCGTTTAACCTGCTTGTCAACCTACCAGACCGCCGATTATCCTTCGGAGAGGAAGGTATAACAGATGTATTCATGACAACAGGCAAGACCTCGATGTATTCCCTGATGGGTATGATGAGTTCATCTACTGTCAGGCAGATGTTCGGTGCAGGCTCTGAAATGGTACCTCTTGAGTTCCATTGTATTGAGCCTGGACTAGACGAGTGGATTGCAAGAGCAAGCGACGAAGACAAGTATGCCCGCCTGTTCGAGGTATGTGCATGTCTAGGTTACATATTGACCGATCCGCTTGTTGGCCAATTAGGGGGCTCCTCCAAGCGACGTCGACTAATCATGTATCCATCTGACCAAGGCAACCTGTTGACCTGTGTTAATGCCAGTCAAGTTGCAGACCATGCCTTGAAATCTAACTATGAGGCAACCGTCTTCACCAAACTCGACCAAGCAGATTTCATGAATCGAGTCACTCGCCGATTCAAGGCATACGCAGATTTAGTTGCTGCAAGCGACGTTGCGCAAGGTGCCCGATGGATTAGCCAAGCTGACTTCCATGATGGCGAAAAGAAAGTTGTCGGACCAAGTGTTCACTCAATTATCTCCGTTAGAGGTTACGATATCATTGACATGGAAGAATACATGAATTCATTCGACGATATTTCAAGCGCGCCAGATCGTTTGATGAGAAGAATCGTTCAGTCGATTGCTACTAATGCTTTGAAGACAATCTATCCAATAGATTTGCTCGGTGAGTCAGCAGGTTCCGCACCATATTCACACATCTTCGGCGCTAAAGACGATAACCCACTGGTTTACTACACCGACATCAGGTTCTTGGTTCCAACCTCCATCGACAAGTTGCGTTCCATTACCGGCTCCCGAGGCGCCGACCGTGGCAGAATGCGCGAAGCTTACACCTCGCTAACCAACGCAGACCCGATGACCAGCTTGTCAATCCAAGACCTAACCTTACCATTCTTGGCGGACCTTGGTAACGATTCTTGGCAAACCGGAACCGGAATTAAGGAAAGCGAAGTAATCATTGAGGTAACTATGGCTGTAAACCCGGCTAGAGTATGGCGTTCTTTACTAGAGCCAACAACTAAGGAAGTATTCGATTTACCAAAGGGTAACAAAGGAACTGCTGCCAACCTCTGGGGAGACATCTTCATCACCAATGAAGCACTTCACGACAAGATGAAGCGAGACAACTTAGGCCATTATCTGAAACTACTCAAGTTAGCGTATCATTGGTCCAATGACGAAGCCAAGAAAATACACGGCCTTGGCAAGTAATTGCTAGTTTAGAAGATTTATTGAATAGGTATTTTTTGCCTTGCAGTATGTCTCAACAACCTAACGATGGTTCTGGCCGTGCGCCAGTAGCGATTGTTAGACCAACGACTTCCGTTACTAGTGGGGTTGCTGTTACCCAAAAATTGGTCTCCGCAGCTGTCGCGTTTGGTAATCTACTCAAAGGAACCTATGGGCCAAATGGTCTCGATAAGATGCTGTACAAGACTAATGGAGAGACTGCTGTTACCAATGACGGGGCAAAAATTGTCGCAGAATTGTTAGTCAAGCATCCAGCAGCAAAGGCATTTGTCCAACTAGCAGAATCACAAGAAAACGCTTGTGGAGATGGCGTCACAGGCTGTATTATTTTTGCCAGTGAGTTGATGCGTGAATCCGGCGTTTTGCTAGAAAAAAGCCTACATCCACTTGTCCTAGTAAAGGGCTACCAAGCCGCCATGGAGCAAACTATTGCGAAGTGGGAAGAAAACTCCCATTCAGTAACACTAAATGACGATGTAAAGTTACGGTCTGTTGCCCTTACAGCAATGACCGGAACGGCAATTGAATCAGTGGGAGAATTTCTCGCTGATTTAGTAGTTAGGGCAGTCCAGCATGTCGCACGTCAACATGATAATCAGTGGGTA
>DAWS01000129.1:0-3509 GCA_002506025.1 Euryarchaeota archaeon UBA111
TGATGATTGGTTTCTTGGTAAAATTACCCGCTGTTCCATTCCACACTTGGTTGCCCGATGCTCACGTTCAGGCACCAACTGGTGGGTCAATGTTGTTAGCCGGAGTCATGCTGAAGATGGGTGCATACGGCATGTTCAGACTGCCAATCAGCCTGTTCCCACATGCCCTTTACCATTTCCAACTAGCGTTGATGATTATCGGAATGGTTTCGCTAGTGTGGGGTGCAATAGTTTGTCTTGGTCAAACCAATCTTAAGAAAATGGTTGCTTATTCATCGGTTTCTCACATGGGTGTAATCTTGATCGGAATCGCCACAATGCAGCCAATGGGCTGGGCGGCTGCATTGTTCATGATGTTTGCACACGGAATAATTAGCCCAATGCTGTTCGCAGTTTGTGGCGCCTTCAAGCATCACTATCACAGTATGGAAATTGGCGCTATGCGAGGCATGGCACGTCATTCGCCGTGGCTAGCAACCTCGATGATGTTCGCGTGGATGGCTTCGCTTGGTTTGCCCTTACTCGCCGGTTTCGTTGCTGAAATAATGATGCTGATTGCGCTTTGGCACATGATTTCATTGGACGGTTGGAGCATTTGGTGGATGGTTGGCCCGGCACTTGTGCTGGCTTTGACAGCAGCCTACTATCTATGGTCGATGCAAAGAACCATCTTCGAGGGTGGCGAAACTGGACAGCCCCCTGAAAACCTCATAGGTAAACCAATACCAGACATATCAAACTCAGAAAAGTTTGCAATGCTGATTATGGCTTTATTCACTATCTTGTTTGGTGTAATGCCCTGGATTGGATTGGATATGATGGATGATTGGACCAAACAGGCGTTTGAAGGACTGATTATGTTTGTTGGCAAAGGAGGTGCTTGAGATGTCCGAAATAAACAGTGTTGAACCATTTGCAGATGGCTTTATCACAGCGTTATGTCCTGAATTAATCATTTTCGTCGGTTTAATCCTGCTGATTATTGTGCCCAACCTAGGCAAAGGAACTGTTAGGATTCCCGGGACTCAAGCGCGCGTGATGTGGTTCTTAGGCGGCAACCGGTTTAGTTTAACCAGTAATCCAAAACTACCAGCATGGATTGCTACAATAACCCTAGGCGCTGCGTTTGTTCAAACAATGCTCTCATTCCAAGATGGCGTAGATAGGACTGCAATAGTCACGGAAAGTGGCAAACAGTTGATGCTGGTAAACGGCTTCAGCCGGGTATTCGAACTAATCTTCTTTGGAGCGTTAACCTTGGCAGCATTTGCTTCAATGAACCGGTTAGAAGTTAAGGGAGTAGGCCCCAAACTCTCTACCGATGATTTATACAACAACCGTCGACAAGCAGATTTCTACATTTTAATGCTAACATGTGGTCTTGGAATGTCAGTTGTTGCCTTAGCTCAAGATTTGTTCGTCTTGTTTATCGGTTTAGAGTTGGCTTCATTCTCAACTTATGTATTAGTCGCATTCTACAAAGAAACCAAAGTTGGAACAGAGGCGGGTATGAAATATTTCATCGTTGGTTCTGTTGCATCAGGAGTCGGCCTATACGGATTATCGATGCTGTATCTTTGGGCAGGTTCTCTACAGTTTGATGCTCTAGCGGCTCAGTTTGTTGTTGATGGAACCGAACCTCTGCCGCTGATCGCTATGGGCTTTGTCCTAGTCGGTTTTGGTTTCAAAGTCAGCGCCGCTCCATTCCACTTTGCTGCCCCTGATGCTTATGCTGGTGCAAGCAGTCCAGTCGCTGGTATATTGGCCACAGCAAGTAAAGCGATGGGAATTATCGGATTGTTGAGGATGCTGCTTATTGTTGCCTCCCCAGAAGCGTCTGAAGATGGCACGGTGTGGCTAACTTTGCTTGGAGTATTGTCGATAATAACAATGACTTGGGGCAACATTGCCGCTCTGGGTAGCAAGAATCCAAAGCGAATGCTGGCCTACTCTTCCGTTGCTCACGCTGGTTACATGCTCGCTGCAATCACTGCAATCGGTGCGTGGAACTGGGATGCTTCCCTCGCAGGTGATGGTGGTGAATCAGCCGTTGCGGTGTTGACCGCTCTGATATTCCACCTGATTGTATTAGTTGCGTTCAAATTGGGTGCATTCTTAGTGCTGTCAATTCTTGAATCCGATGGCGATGCATCACGTCTCTCATCGCTGGGCGGTCTAGCTAAGCGAGAACCATTCCTTGCGGTTGCTATGTTTATCTTTATGATTTCACTTGCAGGTGTGCCACCATTGGCTGGCTTTGTATCGAAATTGTTGGTAATTATGGGAATTGTTAAGGTTGCAGTAGGAGAAATTGGCGCTGAGATAATCGCTGGTGGCGACCTTGGATTAGCAGATGTTCACTGGGTTTGGTGGTTGGCCTTTGCCATGGTTATCAACTCGGCAATTTCGATGTATTATTATCTGAGAATAGGCGTTGTAATGTTCTTTGATGAAGCAGAAGAGGGAAGAACCGGACCACTACCAGCCGGATGGCAAGTCAGATTTGCTGTCTTAGCATGTTTGATGGCGACTCTATTCCTAGGAGTTGCCAGCGATAAACTGCTTGAGATCTGTGAAATTGCCGCTCAGAGCCTCAATTATGGATGGGATTAAGCCCGCTTATAGTAGTGAATTCAATAAGGGATGTCTATTAGGCCGCATTAGTGAGCCTTAATGGGTAGAAGACATGAAGAGAAAGTCGACGAAGAAGAATTAGCTCGTCTGGAGAATCCAGAAGACGGTTCTTCCGGTAAGATTCGTGTCAAAATGCCTAATCGCAGAATCAATGAAATGTTCGCATTAGCCGACCAGATTCTGGGTGGTAGAAGGGTCTCAGTATTGTGCGAGGACGGCGAAACCAGACTGGCTAGAATCCCCGGTAAAATGCGTCGCCGTCAATGGGTTAGAGAGGGTGATTTAATCATTGTATGGCCATGGGATTTTCAAGATTCTAAAGCAGATGTTAAACATCGATATACCAAGACACAATCTATGTATTTGTCAAGAAAGGGTGTATTGCCCGACGATGTCGATGTCTTTGGCATGAACGTGACCCATGATGATGATGATGAGCACGACGATATCTTCGGAGTTGTTGAGGATGAATCCGATGATGCTGACGACATGTTCGGTGACGACAGTGGGGAAGACGATGAGGTCGACGACATGTTCGCAAGCGATGATGATGATGATGAGGTCGACGACATGTTTGCTTCCCCAGATGACAGTGACTCAGAACAAGATGAAGATACTGAGGAAGAAGCCGCTGAGGAAGAAGTCGCTGAGGAATTTGTTCCAGTTGAGGAATATCCTGAAGGGGATGACAGCGATGACGATGACGACGATGACATCGACATAGATTCATTATTTGGTTGATTAGTGTCAGAGGTGGTCGATTGAAAGACCGAAGGGATGACTGGGACGAACTTGCTATCAACAAGAACCGTAATCGTCGAAAAAAGTCGAAACGCGGAAAATCCAAACAGGCAAATCAAGATGAAATCGATGCT
>DAWS01000129.1:3923-9923 GCA_002506025.1 Euryarchaeota archaeon UBA111
GATATTGAGAATAAAATTCAGGGTGCAATGGGCAAGGGCCCATTTGAGTGGGTAGATCGACGAGTTTTCGACCAGGTTTTCGATCGATTAACCCTGATGTCACTATACAAGTTAATGAAAAATGAAGTGATTGATACAGTAGATTTTCCTGTTGCTCGGGGCAAAGAAGCGCATGTGTTCCATGGAACTGACCCGCAGGGTAAACCCGTTGCAATCAAGATATTTCACACCTCAAATGCGGTTTTCAAAAACCTCATGCAATACATTGAGGGTGACCAGAGATTTGGCGGATTGCGTCGTCGTCATCGCGATTTAGTTGATATTTGGGTGCGTAAGGAACAACGGAACCTTGCTCGACTATCTAAGTGGGGCTTAACCGTGCCTAAACCATTAGGCATTAACAAGAATGTGTTGGTGATGGAATATCTCGGCGATGAGACCTCGCCATACCCTAAATTACGTGAGGTAGTAGTTGACGAACCTCGTCCTGTCTACGACGAATTGCTGGAGTTTTTGGCCGTATCTTGGCAGAAAGCCAATCTAGTGCACGGTGATTTTTCACCGTTCAATATTTTGTGGAGTCCTGAGGGTCCAGTAGTCATTGACGTCGGTCAAGCCGTTATTCAATCTCATCCAAAGGCTCAGGAGTTTTTGATAAGAGATGTCACCAGATTAGTTGAATGGGCTAATAAGAATGCAATAGATGTTGATTTGGCCGAGGCTATGTATGAAGTGTTAAACATGGACTTGAGTCATGTTAAGGAAATAGCCTGACTCATTCCTCTTCCCAAACAATATTTTCATCATCGGAAAGTTCCATCATTTCAGCAACTGCATCCTCATCTTCTGGGTCAACTTGACTAGCTCGCATTCTTCGTGAACGGCGGTCACTTATTTCTGACAATCCAGGAACCAAGTTTTCAAAACCACCACTACTCGGGTCCTGTTGTTTTAATTCAATTGTTTCAAGCGAACGATTGGATAATTTCGCCCGGCGGCGGTCTTTTTCCAAATATCCAAGCACGGATCCGTGCTCAGAGCCGCCTGCTAACATCTCGATTGCTTGACGGGCGGCAAACAAGCCTTCCTCTTCACCGATAATTACCACAGTCGACTTGTAAATGGTAATCTCTGTATCAGTGAGATTTTCAATAAGCCGGCGCACTTTACCTTGGCTACCGATAATTCTAGAACGGATTTGTCTTTGTCGGTTAGACCTTTTACCAACGAAATCTCTTAAATCGACCATTTCAAAAAAATGTCGGTCATCAAACAGCCTGATGGCGGCCTTGGGTGCCATTCCACGACCTATGGCTTTGATGACATCTGGTAACTTCATTGCTTTGACTGGGTCGTATGAGCCGGCATCACCCCAGTGAACCTCCACATCTCCAGTCTCAGAGTTGATGAAAAGGTCCTCACACCCACATGCTTCGCGGATTGCCTTCGCAGTAGCCCCTTTAGACCCAATTAAGACAGCAATTCTGTCTTTTGGTACACGAGGCAGTCCTTGTCTCATGGATGGGCCGGAGCCTTCTTGCTTTTCAATCTCTTGTATTGCGTTGGATTAGCGATATAACGAGTCCGCATACGATTATTGCACCCAATGGCGGCAAAAATGATGGTGCATTGATAATGCTACTTACTGACGCTCCAGTAACCACCATGTAGTTCTCGTTGTTTCCTTCATCGTACTCATCGATAACGCCAGTTGGGTCAACTACCAACTTGAGGTCGTATTGCCCTTCACTTGGGACAATGTATTCCCATGTCAGCAACTCGGATTTATCGGTTAATGAACCCGCATCCAAAGTCCTAGAATCGATAATGGTCCATGCGACATCAGCCGAGCGGTCAGCAGGAGCGGCTTCTAAGCGGACATTAATCGTCCCACCATAATTTTCGTTTACCTCTAGTAAACCAGTCACAGTTACATTGCCTGTGCTATCACCTGGTTTGACAATTAACCGATCTACATTGGTTGTAGTAAGGTTCCACTGAAAGTCAATGCTTGGCAAAACCTGATAGAATACAGGGTCGGTTTGGATGCTATTACCTGCAACGTCAATCACCGTTGCTCTAAGCATCAAATACTGTCTGGACTTAGTCGCCCAGCTAGACTGCGCAACGGTACTGTCAAGGCCCGAACCCATTGATGGTTGCCACGAACCCGATAAGTCGGGGGTTTGTCCAAAACCATTTGAATCGAAACCATACTCAATATATGAATTGGTTAAATCGACACCTGAGACTAAGTCGCTGGCAGAGTACTGCACACTGACCGCGCCAATCAATGCAGTAGTTAACTCATCGACCGACCAATCACCCTCAAGTGGCAATCCGGTATCGACTTGAACACTAAGTTGGGTAGTTGTTCCGATATTACCAACGTTATCAGTAGCCCTTAGGTAGATTGTGTGAGTGCCATCTGGCAATGTCAGTGTGTGCGTATTGCTGGAAATTTGAGTCCAACTGTTTTCATCTAAACTAATTTCAGTGTATGCTACACCGGATCCAAGACCATCATCAACGGAATTGATTAGCCCACTTAGGGTAACTGAGGAAGAGGTTGACCAGCCCGAACTGGAACCAGTGGTTACCGAGCCGATTGTCGGACCTGTGCGATCAATGCCAATGAACATCGTCTGGACGGCAGTCAATCCGGAATTATCATACACAGTCAATCTTGGATTCCAAGTTCCCTCGGTAAATCCTCCTGTGGACCAATCCCAACCATAATTCAAGTTTGATGGACCATCATTGGTTGGTGTGCCAGGGCCGGGAACATTGGCTAGGCTAGCCCGCAGTAAATCATCGTCACTGGCGCCCCAGGTAAACTCGAGTGTCGCATCTGCTGCTATTGAAAACCATGCTCGATCCGAGGCACTCGAACCACTGCCATACTCTATGCTATTGACACTGAACTCAGTTATCACTGGGACTTGATTGGCGATGGTAAATGACGGTGATGTCTCAATCACATTCTCGTCTGCAGTAGAATCGTATGCAATCGCTTTGAGTTGGTAGCTTCCATTGGCAAAGGTAGTAGTGTCCAGATAGGTCACCCAAGGTGAGGAGGTGAGTGTAGCGATACTGGCCCAATTTGTTGCGTCAGACGAGATTTCAATACTCAGCGAGTCAACGGTATTACTCCCTGATAGCGCAAATGATAGGGTATAGACACCTGTTAGACTTTGACCGTTGGTTGGACCGTTGGAGTAAGAAATTGAGATATCTGAATTGGAGTTTGATATTTGTCTTGCTTGCTCTAGTTTGTTGGTGTCGTTAATATCATGAGGAACGCTTGCAATCAGCAGTATCAGGCACATTAATGCCGTCGCGTTGATTGCTCGCATGTTAACTTCACATTGGCCGTAAGCCTTCAATGCATCCCTTGATATCTTTCCATTTTGGAGATTGGGAGATTAATAGCAACCGCCGATAGATGACAATCCACAATGTGTGCCCATCTGCGGTAGAATAGAGATGGGTTCAAGTGCTTCTTCTCATGTCCATATAACTGATGGCACAGACTAGAGCGCTCTTTCTGGCGCTGATTATGGCAGTTATGCTTGCCACGCCGTTAGGTGTATCAGCGTATGATAGTGGCGGCATCGAGGCTTCTGAGACACAGGTTGCTATGATTCCTTCAACAGGGTTAAACGTTGGAGATTCAGTTACATTCTACCTGACTTTAACCAACACTCAGCAGAATGAAGCGCTCAATGTTGGCTATGCATTCTACAAAAATCAGTATAGTTCAGAAAACAAGTTTGTTGAGAACGTTATCGATATTCAAGGCGACTCATCACAAACCGTCGATGCGACTTGGGATGGTTTGTTAGAGAGTGATGATAAAGTGTGGATAACCTTCGAATATCCTCGCAATAGTGGGAATGAAGTATCGTTTTTCATCGAATTTGAAGTAACAGGTCTGCCTAACTTACGCGTTATCCAAACCGAATTGACGCCGTCCTCCATGATTCATGCAGGAGATACGATTCAACTGTCCAGTTTGGTGAAAAATACTGGCTCGGAGCCAGCAATTAGTTCCCAACTAGAGGTCAACCTACCGGGAAACCTTGCTAACCAATACCTGCTAACCAAATCACTCAATGCGAGCGAAGAGACTTGGGTAAATACGACGTTCACAGCACCACAAACTGGTAGTTACAGTATTTACGTCACGCCTGATTTCAATGATGATGTGCTTGAAGCCTCAGAGCAAGGTAAATCTGTTGAAGTGAATCTGATAGTAGAGCCGCGTATGGATTTGTATCATATTGGAGATCTCACCGTATCACCTGATACAGGTTCCTCGGATGGACCCTGGACCGTTGACGGTGCTATTGGTCGCATTGGTGAGTCAGGCACAACAGACGTAACTATGTGGCTAGAAATTAACCACGATTCGGGTATGTTGGCTACTCAACCATTTACCGTTAGTGTATTAGGGCCCTCCACATCTCAACAAGCTTGGTCTACTACCTTTGATGATAATTTAGTCGGCACCTTGGCTCCCGGCAGTTATCAAATAACCGCAGTTATCGACCCCTTTAATGATGGGGCTTTTACTCAGGAAGATACGAGTAACGACAGACTAAGTTCGACATTTATTATATTACAATCACCAGATGTGCTAGTTGATTCAATCGCTCTACCTTCATCATCAATTGTCCAAGCCGGTGAGAAAGTGACCTGGGGTGTGTCAATAACCAATCTTGGTGGCGAAACTGTAACCGGTAATTTGGAATATACTTTCGAAGGTGTGACAGACACTTCAACAATTATCTCCTTAGATGCTGGTGAATCGTTTTACTGGGAAGCAGAGCTAAACACTGCATCTGGCTCCCATACAGCACAATTCACTGCTGAGTGGATTCCATCCCTTGGCACAACAGACAGAGATTTGAGCAACAATGTGGCAACCAACTCAATTACTGTTGAATCAGGCCTAGTTTTGAACTGGGCAGGTTCAAGTCTGCGAATTTTAGACGAGGGCGCAAACCCAGTCGACCTGCCGTTGGTTGAGGGTCAGCAATACACATTCGCCATTAACCTAACCAGCCAAGAGCTCGGAGAGCTAGATATCTACTGTGAGGATGCTGCACAAAATACCAATCTAGCGACAATTAATGTTAATGTGTCAACAATCGGGCAGAAGGTTTCAATCGAATGTAATTTCACTGCTTCGGCGCCATCAACTACGATTCAACTTGTCCCATCTGATCCCGCAGTGACCAATACCTACATCAGAAAATTAACCACGATCTCGACAACTAATAACGACGCAGATGGTGAGCAATCAGGAATGGGTACAGCGGCATTAATAGGGATTGGTGTCGCTATCCTAATTGCGATATTTGCTGCTGCAATTTGGCTGACGAGAGAAACAGATGAAGAGGTTGAGCGCGATATTTTCGACTATTGCCCAGCTTGTGATGGAGAACTCGAAGGCGATGAAAACCGCTGTCCGCATTGTAGTTTCAACCTATCCAAGGCACGCAAACAATTCCATGCCTGTCATGCGTGCGGTGAATCAGTCCCTGACCTAATGGACAACTGTCCTTATTGTGGTACTGAGCAGGACGTCGCCTCATTCTTTGAGCGACGCGAGCGACGCACCAAGAAACCAGTAGTTGTTCAAGAAATTGCCCTTCCAGAAGACGACGATGATACGATTGTCTCGGGCACAGAAAACTTTGCTGAGACGGTGAAAGAGTTTGGTTATGATGAGGAACAGTTAGAGGACGACTGGGATGAAAACTTCGCTACTGCGGAAGCCCAAATCGCTGAAATTGAGCAAATGTATGAAGAAGAGTTAGACACTGAAGGGCTGACACCAGAAGAGATTGAGGAATTAGAATCACAAGTAACTACCCGGTTAAAATCGCTCAAAGAAATGTCCGATGGATCGGTTAACCTTGACGACATGCTGGCCACAAAAGGTGAGCTTATTGCGCACAAAGATGATGACTCTGAGTTGTCTGCTAGCGATGC
>DAWS01000014.1:0-265 GCA_002506025.1 Euryarchaeota archaeon UBA111
TGTGTTTTGAAACACCATGAATGAAGCAGATGAACTTGTCAATACCGTTGATGAGGAATCAATGATTTCAATGTTGAAGAAATAAAAATTTGAATTATCGTAAAGTTGACTCAGAAGCACTGGGAATTGGGTGTTGGGCCCCGATGAGACAAAGTTGTAACTGCCAGACTGAACGATATTTCCTGCCAAATCCGTCACAGTATAGTTGGCATAATATTGTTGGTTGAACTGGGAGTTCAATACCTCTACGCTCAATTCAACTGTC
>DAWS01000014.1:655-1746 GCA_002506025.1 Euryarchaeota archaeon UBA111
CGAATTGCTTGAAGAGGATACTGGAAGTGATGCCACTAGCAACAATGTTACGAGTAAGCAAGCATGTCGCATATGGTGACTATATTTGCCCAAGTTGAAAGATATATTGCCTTATTCTGATTTGTGTTCATCAGAGATTAACTGGGCGTCATAAGTAACAATGGTATCTTGATGCAGTGTTAGAGGCTTGTCAACTCTGGCGAACAATAGGAGAATAACAGTCAGAACAATTATCGCTGACATGGTAAGCATCTTACCGGTGAATAACGGCGCTGTCTCTTCAACTACAACGCCGAATCTAATACTACCATCTGGGTCTGCTACACCGAGCATCCTGACTGAGTCGATGTGAACTTCCTGTATTGGCCGTCCAAGTAGGTCAGGACCTGGATTTTGAATACCTTGATCACTACCTGGATTGGTTACTGTGGGGGTGCTAGCTATCTCTCTTACCACAGTCATTCCATCTCTCACAATACCGAATACCGCATAACCACCATCATCACGATTCTCGGGGTCCAAGCCGTGTTGCTCTGTATCGGTGATATACCACTGAGAATCTGCTGAATCCTCCTCTGCACCTCTTGCCATTCCAAGAGCCCCATCGACGTGAGATAGATTTTCATTATGTTCTAGAGGTATCGTTTCCCCCGTCCCGCCGCCGCCACATTGCGGCGAAGTTATTGGATATGTACCGATAACTTTGCATTCAGGATCGCCGGATTGAATGACAAAATCGTTGACTACTCGATGAAAGAATACGCCATCGTAAAGCCCAGATTCGATATGCTCGATTATATTGTTAGTGGTTACTGGCGCCCATTGTTCAAATAATTCTATCACTATACTACCTGTTGTTTCAGAAGAAAGTATGCCAGTGTGATAAGTAACCTCGATGACTAGAACTGCGTTGCCCTGATAAGACATATTCATTGGTGTATCTTCTTCAACCGGGCCATCGGTCCACAAGTCTGGGTCTAGGCCATTCAGTCGCCAAGATGGAATATCCTCTGCAACCGATATATTCACAGGAATGGATACTATCATGAAGTTGAGAACGAAAAATAAGGCAATTCGTCCTCGCATGGACT
>DAWS01000014.1:2151-5522 GCA_002506025.1 Euryarchaeota archaeon UBA111
GCAGTCCCTAAGCATGAAGAGGACAAGGTCTATGTTGCCGAGATAGTAAGTGAATCGCCTACAGGTAGTCGGCGAGAGCTAAACATTTCCATGGTTTCAACCATTGCCGTTTCGATTGTGTTTTTGCTGATGGCGATGTCATTTGGCAAAGCGGTAATCAATGACTCAAATCGCGAAACTACGTTCTCTGGAGATTGGTGGGACACGCCTCTACATCTTCGACACACTATGGACTTGCCAATGGATATGATGCGAGCACAACTACCAGTAAACGGCACCTATGAAGCAGAACCGTATAGCGAACATTTCGTTGAAGTCGAACTCCCGCTAAGCGAACAAGATGCTGGTGCCCCCGGTCCAGACCTAATGCATGTTGCCCTGTGGCTACCTGATGTTGAGGAAGGCGTCAAAGTGCCAGTGATAATGACGATTCACCCTTACTACGACTTTGGCGGTGAGGGAATAGTCGGTGAGGATTCCAATCCTAACACGGTGCCTGATGGTGGCGTCGGCAAGTGGGTTTACGACACATTTTTGCCGCACGGTTATGCCTTAGCCCAAGCAACCACCTTTGGCAGCGGTCAATCTACACACTGTCAGGACGTCAAAGGCTTGGGTGAGCAGATTGGGATTCAGGCCGTAGTTGACTGGCTGGGCGAGCAAGAATGGTCAAATGGCAATGTTGGATTAATGGGTAAATCATACGCTGGCACAACCAATTGGGAAGCTGCTCAAAACCCGAGTGAGCACTTGAAGACCATAGTGCCAATCTCCGGGTCAATCGGTGTGCAGGAAATGTTCTATCGCAATGGGTCGTCGGAGGCCCGAGCAATGTTGTATGATGCGTTGTATGAGGGCGCCACTGCTGATGCTGGTTACGATGATTCTCGCATGTGCACAGATGATGCCATCGGCCCACTAAACCCACTAACTACATGGGCAGGTGCAGAATTTGGTGGAGCGAAATGGAATGATTATTGGGATGAGCGTCGTCACCTACCTGATGTTCTAGAAAATTACCGCGGCAGTGTATACCTAGTTTGGGGTTTGCAGGATTGGAATGTTGACCCGTATCATGCTTTCCCGACCTATCAGTTAATGATCGATGCTGGAATTAATGCCAGAGCAATTGCCGGTCAATGGGCCCACAACTATCCTGACCAGCCAGACAGACACTCTGAATTAGGATCAGGATACGGCTTGGAAGCGTATCCTAACATGAGCCGAATGGACTGGGCAGTAGAACTGTTTCAATGGTTCAATTACTACCTAAAAGACATCGGTGATGAGCCTGAACCAATGGTGCAAATTCAAACCAATGACGGCCGGTGGCACGTCGAAGATACGTGGCCGCCGGAGGACATGATGTGGAATCTTGCTGACATAGGCACTGACTGGATGGTAACCGGCGATACGGTAAATGGTCAAGGTGCATCTGTGACATTGGTCAGTGGAGAATTAACCGAATTGACTCACATATCTGGTCTGCCAACCTTGCATCTTGAAGTCACAACACAAGCATGTCAAGGTGGGCAAATCTTTGCCACACTATATGATAATGAGGACAATTTGAGACTTGGTCATGCGACTATGGACGTTCGCTATCGTGACGGTGGCTACGATGCAAAAGCAACATCACCATTTAGTTCCTACACCATGCTGATGGAATTCAACCCGCTTGATGTAGTGGTGCCCGCAGGACACACACTACGAATCGAATTGACAGAGAATGGAGAGGATTACCTTCCAAGTCCGTGTGCGTCCAATCCGCTGGGCGGCCTAACCGTCGATGGTGGTGTGGTTGGACTACCGATTATTGACCGACCTAAATCCCATGACAGTTGGTTCCTTGCTCCACCGTGGTGGGAACAACAGCCTATTCCAGAATAACCCCCGGAAAATAAGCTGTTGAAACCACATAGCACACCAATTGATTACCTAGATAGCGTTAATACCTACCTGCAGTTGGGATAAACATGCACATTTCGGGAAAAATATTCATGGCGATAGGTGTTTTCATTTGTCTTGCTGGCGTGGTATTGATGGCCTTAGGCGGTGAAAATATTGATGATGTCGGTGAATGGGATGTTGTTGAAAAGAGTGAGTGGAATGGCGACAGTGGAACTTTCAACTTTCGCGGTGATGGAGATTACCTGGTAATGGTTAGAGATTCCGTCTCGTGTGATTCATTCAGTTTGACAATAACCAATACGACATCCGGTGACCCTGAGTATTATGAAGGCGAAGAATGCACCGAAGACGGTAGTAAACCAGTTGGTTATGAAGACGATCCCACAGGTTGGTATAATGTTGGGAGTACCTTGTATGTCTCCAATGGCAACCACCAGATTAACGCCAGCCATGAGATTTACCTAGTTCCATTATGGGAAACTGTTGGCGAAGAAATCGGCGAAGCTGTTGGAGGATTCTTCCAAGGACTTGCTGGCTTTGGTGCTCTGTGTTGTGGCGGAGTTGTCACTATCTTTGGGTTAGTCTTGGGCTTGCTAGTCAACAATGAACAAAAAACTGTAATTGTCCAAAATACCGGTATGCCAATGATGCAACAACCTAACCAAACCATGATGACGCAACCAACAATGGAGAAATCCTACGCTGATATACCAGTGCAACCGCAAACCAAAGTTGAACAACCGGCAGCAGAGAATATCTGGGATCAGGAACAACCAAAGAATCCATTCTGATTACTGAATGTTCGCTGTGCGGAGCTTGACTCCGAGATAGAAACCACAACAATTGACTATTACATCTGAAATCTTGTTGTCCCAAGACTCCTCAGCGAATTCATAGGGCAGGATTAATTCGAGTAACTCCCACCCTATTGACAACAGCAAGAATAGTTGCCAGCTAATCGCCAAGAATCTGCCAATGGCAAACCACTGCACGAAATGCCCGATTGACCATAGGTTTAGCAGGACCACATTTACCACCTACTCTTGCAAGATTAGTGCTAAATCTGATTTGACACCAGTCAGGTCCCAATTATCTTCGGTCCAACGAACTTTCTGCAGGCCATCCTTGCCGATAATTACGATTCCATTGGTATGTTCAACATCATAGTATACTGTATGACCGCGTCCTTCAATTGAAGTGCTATTCTCGCTTTCAGTCAATACTACCGTAATACCAAAATCCGCCCAAATCTGTTCCATTTTTGAAAAATCTCCATCAATAAATTCTGCAGTGGTTAAATGAGTCCATGAGACATTGAAGTAATTCATGTAGTCTACCAAATCTTCTGGGCCATCTCGCCAGGGGTCAACAGTGATTGACAGTATGGTCAGGTTTTCATTGTGAGCAGGGAAAAATGATTGTTCGATTATTTTCAAGTCATTGGTTATCAGCGGACAAGC
>DAWS01000058.1:0-1389 GCA_002506025.1 Euryarchaeota archaeon UBA111
GCATGAACAAGATAGAGATCGATATAATCCATATCAAGTAATTCCAGTGACTTCTTACAGTGCTCAATGGTTTCCTCATAACCTACTGCGTGAGCACGACGTAGTTTTGTCGTAATAAATACGGATTCGCGCTCAACTCCTGACTCGCGTATTGCTTCACCAACCTCATGCTCGTTGTTGTAGGCTCTAGCTGTATCGATATGAGTATAGCCGGCGTCAAGCGCATTGAGCACTGCTGATTTGCATTCACCATTGTCTGACATTAGAAATACACCAAGTCCAAACTGGGGTATCTCGTGTTCATAGGCTGTTTTTCCATCTGGCGTAGTATGGCTAATCCGCATATAGCCTGTGATGAAGAGGGGGTTGATGAATCCCACGATTACTCTTCTTCAGTCCATGTTTTTCGCATGACTTTACCGGTCATTTCACCTGCTTCAAACGGTTCAATGTCGTGGTCAACTATCAGGTGTTTGACCATTTCATGTTGATAGACCATTTCTTGACAAACCGGGCACTCAAGTAACGGTGCTTTGCGGTAACCCATGAATTCTAATCGCCCTTCTTTAGTAGACAAACGCCTGCCTGTTCGTAACAATACAGATACAAAGACCAGAACAAATAACACAATGAAGCAGCCAAAGCCCATGAAAACTCCTGACGGAGTGGGGTTTTGGCTGAGCCTTAGGTCTTGATACACTTTGCCTTCAGCGGAGTTTTGATGTTTGACTAAATCTATTGTATGAGTGAAATTTTCACCTCTTAGGTTCAATAAAATGTCAATACCATCTTCCTCATTGCCAGCATCGATAACCACTGTGAAATCACCGTAGGCGTTAGTCATAGCCTTAGTACCACGATACTGATAGCATTCATACACACCAACTTCACATTCAACATATACATAATCCAAAGAAACTGGAGTTGTATCCGCATAGGTGGCTTTACCGCTGATACGATAGGTTTCTGCACTAGCAAGTGGTGATAGCAATATCACCAAAAAAGCCGCTAGAGCAACTTTCCTCATGCCATGAAATATGTCCTGTTGCTTTTGAAACCTTGATTGTGCCCGTGTGTTGATAAACTGAATTGAATTTTAAGTTACATGGGCAAATTGATTACCGGCCAAGCGGCAACCTATGTTGAAGAAATGCATATCCATACCGAAGAGCGATACCAGATTATCTGCATAACGAATGATGTTCAGAAGATAATCAAGGAATCGGGCATCAAAGACGGTCTGGTATTGGTTAACCCAATGCACATCACGGCTTCTTGTTATGTTAACGACTTAGAATATGGCCTGCACCATGACATCATGAAATGGTTAGAAAAAGTTGCGCCATTTTACGGCGTGGATGGCCGTAGTGGTGAGGAATATCATCATCA
>DAWS01000058.1:1778-3496 GCA_002506025.1 Euryarchaeota archaeon UBA111
ACTATGCCAGTAAAGGACGGAAGATTACACCTAGGGACTTGGGAACAGATTCACTACGCTGAGTTTGACGGCCAGAGAAATAAACGAATTTTAGTGAAGGTAATCGGAATAATGTGATTGGCAAACTCTCAGAATTTAGTCAATAAATCGTTGCTTTTGCCATGGTTTCAAACTCATGCTTATTACTGAATTATCATATTGGCTGATATGCCAAACGCTAAACTCGCCGAATGGTTTGCAGATGCCGATATGAACGATACCGCTACTGTTGGTGGCAAAGGAGCATCATTGGGCGAAATGTTCCAAAAATTGTCAGGGATTGGTGTTAAGGTGCCTAATGGTTTCACGCTGACAACTGCTGCGTTCAAACAATTTGTCGAGGCTGAAATTCCCGAAACCACCTGGAATAATATTGGTGCTCCAGAGGACATTGAAGAGTTGCGCAATGCTGCGATCAATTGTTCAACACTAGCAAGTGCCCTAGAGGTATGCCTAAGGGATGCAGATCCCAAGGATCATCTCAACCTCAACAGTAGAGCATCTTTAGCGCGTTCCTTGGTCCGTGAAACCCCAGTTCCTGACGAAATTAAGCTAGTAATTGCTCAAGAATATAGCAAATTGTGTGAATTGTATCATCCTGGTGTCGATGTTGCGGTCCGCTCCTCAGCGACTACCGAAGATTCCGCTGATGCGTCATTTGCCGGCCAGTATGAGTCCTACCTCAATGTCAGTGGTGAACAGGACATAATCGAAAAATGGCGCAGATGCGTGGCTAGTATGTTCACTGAGCGGGCAATCGGCTACCACATCGAACACGGCATGCACCCGCTCGATAGTGCGATAGCTGTAGTCGTGATGAAAATGGCGCGCTCGGACAAGGCTTGTTCTGGAGTGATGTTTACCATCGACCCAGACTCTGGTCATGATGGGGTTATTCACATCGGTTCATCTTATGGATTAGGGGAGTTAGTCGTCCAAGGTGTCGTCTCCCCAGACACTTACACTGTGTGGAAGGAAGGGTTGAGGCAAGATAAGTTTCCCATTGTCCATCGTACACTAGGAACTAAAGAGCAGATGATGATTTACCATGAAGAAGCCGCTAATGAGGTCCAATCAATCGCAGTCCCATATGAGGAACGACGGCGCTGGTCATTGACCAGAGACGAATGTATCCAACTTGCTCAAATGGCGTTGAAAATTGAGGATTATTTTGCCAAACCTATGGACATAGAATGGGCCAAAGATGGCGTTACGGGTGACTTGTTTATCGTTCAGGCACGACCTGAAACCATCCACTCAAAAGCGCAGAGCAATAAAATGACAATCTACAAAATTGACGAGAAGCTAGCTGATTCGCTAAAAAAACAAGGCAGAGTTTTGGCCACAGGACAAGCAGTAGGCAAACGCATTGGTACCGGAAAGGTCAGGCTGTATCGAACCTACAGCGAGGTTTTGGAAGGTAAGCGAGAACTACGTAAGTTGCTTGAATCGGGTATGTCGATGGAAGAAATATCTTCTGAATTATCAGTTTTTGAGGAAGGCGATGTTCTGGTTACAGAGATGACTACTCCTGATTGGGAACCACTGATGAAGCAAGCTTCCCTAATCATAACCCGCAAGGGCGGAAGGACCTCTCACGCAGCAATTATCGCTCGTGAATTTGGCATCCCTGCAATTGTTGGTTGTTCGGATGCTATGGATCTACCAAACTTTGCAAC
>DAWS01000078.1:0-349 GCA_002506025.1 Euryarchaeota archaeon UBA111
GCAATCATGATTCTTTTATGGCGTTGTTCAGTTCGGTCATCATCTTCTTACCATCGCCGAACATCATCATAGTTTTGTCCATGTAAAATAGGTCGTTATCTACTCCTGCATAACCAACTGATAATGAACGCTTGACAATAACTACTGTTCTCGCTTGGTCAGCGTCAATAATTGGCATACCAGCAAGTGGTCCTTCTCCACTACGTGCGGCTGGGTTAGTGGTGTCATTTGCACCGATTACCAATGCTACATCACAATCTGGGAATTCAGGATTAATCTCGTCCATCTCAATGAGCTGTTCGTATGGCACATTTGCTTCTGCTAGTAGCACATTCATGTGTCCTGGCAT
>DAWS01000078.1:666-1139 GCA_002506025.1 Euryarchaeota archaeon UBA111
TGTCCTGGCATTCTTCCAGCAACCGGGTGGATAGCGTAGGAGACCTCAGTATCATATTTTTCTGCAACTAAATCTGCAAATTCTTTCACTTGATGCTGGCATTGGGATACTGCCATACCATAACCAGGTACGATGATAACTTTCTGGGCGCCATCCAACATCATCGCTACTTCATCGGCATCAGATCCAACCTTGGTGCGAGTAAGAGATTCTTTTTCTCCAGAACCGCCGAATGCTTTGAACAACACATCAGGCAATGTCCTGTTCATCGCTTTGCACATTATGAAGGTGAGAATCAGTCCTGACGCACCAACAAGAGACCCAGCGACAATCAAAACGGAGTTGTTTATGATGAAGCCAGTAAATGCCGCTGCGATACCAGAAAGCGAATTTAGCAAAGATACGACGACTGGCATGTCTGCGCCACCGATTGGTAATACTAGCAATATTCCAAGTGTGGAAGAAACGCCGAT
>DAWS01000078.1:1539-4496 GCA_002506025.1 Euryarchaeota archaeon UBA111
GCAATTATCAATAAAACTTTGACTCCATTTAGCCAACTAGGACCCCAGGTTGGGGTTTTTATCCACTTGCCGAACACTTCGATTCCACCTTTTAACTTTAGCATGGCTAGCAGTGAGCCAGTAAGCGTCATCCAACCGACTAGAGCAGATAGGCCAGCAGCGACCATAGTTACAGTAAGCTGTAGCCCTGTGGGTAGAGCAGAACCCTCGATATAACGCCAAGTTTCTGAAAGGGCGACTAATGCAGAAGCAGCACCACCAAATCCGTTGAAAAGAGCAACTAACTCTGGCATGCCAGTCATTTCGACCTTTACTGCCATCCAGTAACCAATCGACGAACCGATCACCAATCCGGCAATTATCAATGTCCACTCTGCATCGGCTTCCGCCAATTGCATGTCGAGTATTGTGGTAACAACTGCCACTAACATGCCCAGCGCTCCTAATTGATTGCCACGTGGTGCAGTTCTTGGATGACCAAGTTTTTTGAGCCCAAATATGAATAATGCTGCAGCTATTAGATAGCCTAGTGAGGTCCATTCGCTTAGTTCCAAATTAAGCACCTCCTTTCTTCTTACCTGCAATCATGTTGAGCATTCGATTTGTGACAGCAAAACCTCCTACAACATTGATCATTGCTAGAACTACAGCGATAAAGGCAAGTATTCCAGAGAACGCAGTATCGCCAGCCTCATAAGCTACGTTCGCACCAATTAATGCTCCAACAATACTAATTCCAGAAATTGCGTTTGCACCGCTCATCAGCGGCGTGTGCAAGGTCGCAGGAACTTTGGTAATTAGCTCAAAACCAAGGAAAATAGACAATACAAACAATGTAATACTGCCAATAAGAAGTTCTGGCGTCATTCGACCACCCCCGCAAGTCGTGTTTGCTTTTCATGCATTTTCCCGTTTGAACAGATGAGAACCCCACCCATTCCATTCACGTAAAAATCGGACCCTTCTGGTGCTCCAAATAATATGTCGTCATCGTCATCAATTGTAATCGAGCCATCTTTTACTAGTGAAGTGATAAAAGTGGTTAAGTTGTTAGAATACAGCATGCTTGCAGTATTAGCAATTGTTCCGGGTAAGTTCGAGGTGCCAACAATAATTACTCCGTTCTTTGTAGTTATTATCTCACCCATTTTGGTATCCTCACAGTTACCTCCAACATCTGCGTTCATGTCAACAATAACTGCTCCTGATTTGAATTCCTCAACCGCATTGGAAGGCACGGTTATGGGTGCTGGCCTGCCAAATATTCTCGCAGTGGTGATAATTATGTCCGCATCTTTAGCAACACCGCAAACAGTTTCATTCACTTTCTGAATAAATTCCGGTGTCAATGGTTTGGCATAACCAGATTCATCCTCAAAGTCATCCATGCCATCTACCTCGATAAATCGACCGCCAACAGATTCAATCTGCTCTGCTGCCGATTTTCTTACATCGGAAGCATAGACAACTGCCCCCAAGCGCTTCGCAGTAGCAATTGCCTGAAGACCAGCAACTCCACTACCCATCACAACAACTTTGGCCGGTCTTACGGTACCTGCAGAGGTGGTCATCATTGGTATTCCTTTGGGAACATTTGCTGCCCCAAGTAAAACAGCTTTATATCCCGCTAGGTTGTCTTGGCTGGAGTTAACATCCATGGATTGAGCCCTGGATAACCTCCTTGGTATCATGTCCATTGACATCAGTGTAATATTTGATGAAATACATTGCTTCACGTATTCTGGATTTCTAAAAGGATCCGCAACACAGGCTAAATTGGTGTTTTCTGAGATACCTTCGATACCCGGGAAATTAATACAAACAATATTCTCGCAAGCAAGGGCATCGACTCTTGAAACTATTTTCGCACCTGCAGCCTCATAGTCGGCATCGGAATAATTTGCTGAAACTCCTGCACCCTTTTCTACGAGAACTTCAAATCCTGCTTTCAACAGTTTTTTCATGCTCGATGGAACAATTCCTACTCTAGTTTCATTCTCTGGTTCTTTGGGCACACCAAGTCTCAAATTCATCACCGTCCTGTATAATATAATCGGGACAAATAACTCCAGTCAAAGGAGGCTTTTAGATAAGACGCTTCTTAATCATATCAGGTTGGTTCACCAATTAAACCATCTAACTTATTTTATGCCTTATCTTGGGAGGTTTAAGAGGCTTAGATTTATGTCAAGTTCAAAGAAAAAAATTGCAGTTATTGGAGCGGGGAATGTAGGTGCAACCTGCGCATTTGTGTTAGCACAGAAGAAACTTGGAGATATTGTATTATTAGATATCTATGAAGGCTTTGCCAAAGGTAAAGCACTGGATATGTCACAAAATGGACAAGTGCTAAATTATGATGGAAGCCTAACAGGCACTGCAAATTACGAGGATATTGCCGGTGCTGATGTTGTAGTAGTTACATCAGGATTTCCACGACAGCCGGGGATGACTCGTGAAGATTTAATCGCGAAAAATGCTAGTATTGTGCAACAAGTTGGGGAAGGGATTAGGGAGCATGCACCGGAATCTGTAATCATTATGGTAACCAATCCACTAGACTTGATGACATACCACATGCAGAAGGTGACAGGTTTTCCTTCCCATAGAGTATGTGGCCAAGCGGGTGTCTTAGACAGTGCAAGAATGACTCATTTCGTTGCTGATGCTGTAGGATGCTCAGAAGAGGATGTTCAAGCAATGGTTCTCGGTGGACATGGTGATACTATGGTTCCACTACCTCGATTTACCACAGTTGGTGGTATTGCAATAACTCACCTGCTAGATGAATCAACAATTGAGGCAATCTGTCAAAGAACCGCATCTGGTGGTGGAGAGATTGTTAAACTTCTTGAGAGAGGTTCTGCATTTTATGCTCCGGGGTCTGCTGCTGCAATAATGGCAGAGGCGGTTCTGAAGGATCGTAAGAGGCTGATTCCAGCATCTGCTTACTTAAC
>DAWS01000078.1:4890-10342 GCA_002506025.1 Euryarchaeota archaeon UBA111
ATTGAGCGAATAATCGAATTGGAACTCAGCCCCGACGAGTTAGCCAGTTTGCAAAAGTCTGGTAACTTCTACAAATCTCAGTTAACTGACATTCTGGGATATTAAATTCGTTTAATCGCTAGTGAATTTGTTGTCCCTTTCGTGGTAATCTTGTCATCACTTATAGCGACATTGTCAATAGAATATAGCTCCCTCATGCCTTTGTTTCTAGAGCGCATGCGAGTCAATACTTCTTGACCGGTGTAGCACCCTTTGTTCTCGTGAACCTGATTATTCAATCCACATTGATACGGGTTTACCTTACTGGTAATTTCATAGCCATGCCACGGAATTAGATTTTCTACTCGCCAGTTAGTGAATGACTGTTGGTCTGTTGAAGTTGGCAACCTATTTTGTTTTACTGAATATATTTCAAATCCATAATTTCCATTAACATTGACTTTTGTTAATCCTTCAGAAACTGTCACCCCAACCGTGTCAGTATTTTCTCCATACACCAAATCTATGTAATTCAGTGTAGTTACATCGTTAATAGCAACCTGTTGTGTTAAAATCTTGCTATTTAGATAGTTCACTAGCTTAACATGATCGCCACTTATCGTGATTGAAATCAGCATTTCATTTAACATGAAAAGGTGTAATTGTGCCATTATTTTGGCCTTTGTTGTTAGGACCAAAGTATTGATTACATCAGTTGAATTAAAATCAATTTTATTGGAAGAAAGACCGTCAATAAATCGAAGTCTGTCTTCGCCAGAGAAGATGAGTAGATTTGCATCATCAAATGCCAATCTCGGCATAAGTTGTCACCTTATGAGAATGATTCTCCACACCCGCACGAGGATTCAGCATTAGGATTATTTATTTTGAAACCGCCGCCCATTAAACGATCCTCGTAATCGATTTCAATGCCGTTTAGTAAATGACTCGAGGAATTCGGAACCAGTATTCTGAAGCCGGATATTGCTAACTCTTGACAATCTATGTCAGTTTGTTCGACAATTTGTAGGTCATACATGTAACCCGAACAACCGCCAGATAATACACCGACTAGCAGAGCCATATTTCTGTCGTCACCAAATGCTTGTTCTAACATTGACTGAGCGTTTTCTGTTATTGTAAGCGCAACTTCAACGACTTCTGGCTTTTGAACGACGATTGGGCTAGCGCTTTCACAAGTTCCGCAGTCCATGATTACCGCACTACCTTCATATCTATCAATATGTGCATAGTATGCTGTTAGTTCATCCGATTATTGTAATTTCATAACAGCATGCACTTTCATCATCTGAACATTCCCGTTTACAAGATTCAACAGTCTTGTCATAGCGTTCTTTTACTACACCAGCGATTACGCTTTCGTCCATGTTACAAAACATTAGTGAAGTCTCCGGCTGACCATCACAGGCATTACTGTCAAAGACCGTAATCATTCTAGGAGGCAACTCATCAAATTCCAAGTCACCCATCCCCAGGTCCTGCCATTCGCTTTTGATGTTATTCCAAAACACTTCATCACTGTCTATGTGTTGTAATTTGACAGCTAGTTCTTGACCGATCCTAAATCCAACGTCTTGGAATAATTGATTGGTGTTGATTCCCAATGCTGACAGCGTATTGGATTGGGGGATTAGTTCGTTATCAATTACTTGGCCGTTTTTGGTTAGTACTGCGTTTGAGTTTCTATCCATGCCCATTTTTATTGACTCCTTAAACCGTTCATAAAATGAACCATCACCAAGTGACAACCTTAGTGGTTCTGTCATCATACCATCAATCAACTTGGCTTTTGCAGTATGGTAAGATGATGCAGCATTCCATTGGATATTGAGCAGTTCACTTTGAGCCGTCAACAGCATTTCCGACTCCATCAATATCGCGGTATCTTCTTTGCCCCGACCAGTAGGGGACTCTTCTGTTTGAACAAATTGTATCCCTACCTCATTATCAACAAATACACCGCACAAATTGAAATCAGGGTGATGGCGAATCTCGATTCGTGGATCTAATTTGTCATAGAACCTAACGGTTTTTTCATCAATGCAAACAACTAATTTAACGTCCACGCCGCGATTCAAAGCCTCTTTTACAGAATTCATGCATCCGCTACGAAGCATGTGTAGAATTCCCCACTTGCCGAGTAATAACCAGATTTTTTGCTCTGCTTCTGAGACAATAGATTCGATTGTTGCATGTATTGTGTGACGGTCTTTTAATACTGAAAATGAATCTTCATCATGTGATGGTTGGTCAGATACGATTGCGAAATGACCAGATTTGGTGAGTGATTCGAGGTTTTCATTCATCCTACGTAAATCCATTTCTTTGGTTCTGATTATTTGTTTGAACACTTCGTTTATGGTCATACCAAAGAATCGGATTGGTTTGTCCAAGGTAGCTTTGACTAAACCTCTTTCTTGCAGTTTCTTTAGTGAATTATATGCATCCATGCGAGACAAACCTAAGCGTTTACCAATTTCACTAGCTTTAGCCGGTGCTTGGCATGCCATATCGATAATCAGAAGTGCGTGTTTTTCATCGAGACCAGACTCAACAAGTTTCTGTACAATATCTTGGTTATCAGTCATCATCATCACCTTTTCTTTTTATTCTGTTCTTTGATTAAAATATTACAGCGCCTTATTTGATCTTTAGTTCGCTTTATTTCATCCTTTGACAGTCCTCTTGGTATAGCCTGCTCAAAACACTTTACAGCGTCTTGATATCTTTCCATTTCAGCATATGCAGTACCCATATTGTAGAGTGTTTTGCCTCGAACTTCCTCTGGTTTGATAAGCATTGCTTGGTGATATGACTCAACACAGGCGGGGTAGTTTTCTAGGTAGTAAAATGCGTTACCTCTACCGTTGAGAATTCTAATTACCATCTCATCATCATCAGAAAATGAGGGCAATGCACGGTCAAAACACGATAATGCTTCAGCATATTTGCCAGCTTCAATAAGCGCTACACCCTGATTATACCAAGATATGTCCTGATTGGCAATCGACGTTGAGCTTGGATTGCGGAACTCTTCTTGCACCAGAGAATTTGATTGAACTTCTAGAGCTGCTTTTGCTAAATCTACTTCTGGATTAGGTATTGGTTCTGGAATTGGGGATTGTGCCTGTGGCTTCGATAGCAGTTCATTAGCCGACATTGTAGCGCCCATGTCCACGCTTTGTTCTACACCAGATTGACTAGGTACTACAGAATTTGATGCGACTGCTGCATTGGTGTTTTGGGCTTCAAGTGGATTAGTAATCTGTTCTTGTGTGCTATTATTGATTACTTTTGATTCTATTTCATTTGCTTTGACGCGGCATTTCTCAGCGGTGTTATTATCCCCCGCAGCAAAGAGTGCTTTCGCCAAGCCGCGCCAAGTTTCAGGATTATTCCTATCAGTTTGAATTAGTCCTTTCCATATTTTTACTGATTCCATATGATTATTCGCCATGGTGTGGGCCCTAGCGTGTATTTCTGTTTCACCACTACCAAGGAGTTCAAGCGCTGTAGCAGCCATCTCTGGACCTTCTGGCAAGGTAGGCGGTAGTCCTGAATGTAATTCTAATACTCTTGATTCTCCCTCTGCAAGTTCGATCAATGTTGTTGCGAGTTCAATTTTTATCGGGCTTTCAGGATTAGCTGCGACAATGATTGTAGCAGCAGACAGATATGCTTGCGGGTCTTTTAGTTCCATTGCAAGCGGTGCCCATTTTTGTGCAGCCTTGACATATGAAGGGTCTTCTCTTAATGCGTTAGAATAACATGTAGATGCCTCTTTTAGCATGCCCTGCCGTTGTTTGAGTGTCCCGAGGTTAAACCATCCCTTTGGATTACCTGGGTCAAGTTTTTGCGCATGCTCGATGGCAGATATTGCATGTTCTTCTAGGTCTAGTTTTGCCATTGCCCCTCCAGCAATTAGCCACGACTGAGCATGCTTCGATGCCTCTGTTTTAAGATGGGGCTTAAGCAATTCCAGAGCGCCTTTGGCGTCACCTGATTGTATCATTTGCTTTGCTTGGTCTGCCATTGCATCTAAATCGAGTTCGTTAACGATTTCAGGCTCTATTGGCACTACAGGTAAATCTGGTATTGCATCAACAACCGGTTGAGTGACTTCAATTCTTTCTTGTATTTCTTCCGTTGCAACAACAACTTCAGCAGCAGAACGCAACTCATCTATATCCAACTGCTGATTATCATCAGCATCATGATGAACTGCTTCATCAAGCAGGGCTTTGACATCGCTTAACCCGGTTTCTTCAACAACAGTTGCAACATCTTCTTGATCGTATGCATCTATCTGCTCCACTTTAGGCATACTAGCTATTGGTTTAGAAGCAGCACTGCCAGAGCAACGATTTTTGACATCGACTATTGAAGGGTGTCCCGGATAGAATTCTAATGCTTTGATTGCCATGTTATATGCACCAACTTCGTCGCCGATGCGCTCTAGCAGGATGCACAAGTTGGCGGTTGCTGGGGCGTGGTTAGGGTTTACATCGAGACATATTTGGAATGCTTGTCTCGCTCCCCTCGCATCTTGCTGAGCTTCGAGTAACACTCCTCTGTTGAACCATGCCATGTCAGAGGATGGGTCCAATGATATTGCCTTATTGAATGCAGCTAATGCTGATTTTGCATCCCCTGTTCTGGACGCTTCCTCGCCACTAGTTAGAAGAGATTCTACTTGCCTAGCAGTATCATCACTAGCGCTTTCCGGTGCCGCATCGGTATAGTCGTTCATAAGCCTCATCCTAACGCCGTTAAATCCAAATCATAAGGGTTACTTATCTATGTATGTTATGACACTTACATTCAATAACCATGATTTATTGGGGTTGATATGGCTACTTATCCATACAAAGTTATGGGGCTGAGTGGCGAATATAGACCCACATCTAAGTGTGGTATGCTGGTTAATCACGCGCTAGAAATTGCTAAATCGCTGGGTGCTGAAGTTCACTTCTGGGATCTTGATGTAAAACCACTTCCTCTTGTTGGTGAGGAAGGCTGTTGGGAAAATGAGAATGTAAAGGAATTCCAAGAATTAGCAAGTGAATGTGACGCATTTTTAGTATCGTCACCAGAGTATCACGGCACTATGTCTGGAGCGATGAAGAATTCCTTTGATTGGCTTTATAGCAAGCATGTTAAAGGCAAAGTCTTTGGATTAATGTCAACCTTAGGCGGGGCACAAAACTCAAACACGTTGAATCACATGAGAATCATGCTAAGATGGTTGCATGCCTGGCCAGTTCCTGAACAATTAGCCATTGGAAAAGTCAAACAAGCATTTGATGAAGATGGCAATCTTGTAAATGATGATACCAAAGAAAGGTTGGAAAACCTAGTTAAATCAGTGTTAGAAAATACCAGAAAATTAACTCAGTAGGTGTTCCTATTGTCTAGGCCAAGATTTGAGGATGATTTTGGTGGTACCTACATT
>DAWS01000044.1 GCA_002506025.1 Euryarchaeota archaeon UBA111
TCATGCAGTTGACTGCCAATGCCAGTCACTGTCCGCACCAACCCCAACATCAGTCATATCATAGGCGATACTAATGAATTCCAAAATCTCCTCAGTTGGTGTTCCTGGACCAAATATTGCCCTTATACCACTTGAGTGTAGCGCTGGACGGTCATCTTCAGGAATGATTCCACCACCAAAAACGATGACATCTGAGAGTCCTTCTTCCACTAGCAGTTCGCATACTCTGGGAAATAGATGGTTGTGCGCACCAGATAAAGAAGAGAGACCAAGAAATCTAGCATCTTCATCACGCACAGTTTCAACAATTTGTTTGGCTGTTCTTCTTAGTCCGGTGTAAATTACCTCATGGCCTGCATCCCTCAGGGTTCGAGCGACCACCTTGGCACCACGGTCATGGCCGTCGAGGCCGGGTTTTGCAATCACTATCCGGATATTGCTGGCCATGTTGGGTCTAATTATTCATCACCTATCAAGCAACCTCCTGTCTAACATTACCTGACAAGGTTAACTAGCAAATCTGCATTATTCCACTCAGTCTAATATGGTAAGCAATAAAGGCGGCCTCGACATACATCACAGTGGTGAAGCCATGCCCACAACCGAAGAAAGACTGCGCGATTTGCGAAATCGTAAGGCGCAAAGTGAAGCTGGCGGAGGACAAATTCGTGTCGATGCGCAGCACAATAGAGGCAAATTAACCGCCCGTGAAAGACTTGAAATCCTGCTCGATGAAGGCAGCTTCCAAGAAATAGATGCACTTGTTGAACATCGCTGCAGAGATTTTGACATGGATAAGAATGTCATCCCTGGTGATGGTGTAGTAACCGGTCACGGATGCATAAACGGACGAGAAGTTTTCGCCTTTGCTCAGGATTTTACGGTCTATGGTGGGTCATTGGGCGAAATGCATGGGCTAAAAATCTGCAAAGTTCTCGACATGGCATTAAAGACTGGTAAGCCTGTTATTGGATTAAACGATAGTGGTGGAGCACGTATACAAGAAGGTGTGGCATCGCTTGGTAGTTATGCAGAGATTTTCTTCCGTAATGTCAGAGCATCCGGAGTTGTTCCGCAAATCTCAGTAATAATGGGACCATGCGCGGGTGGAGCAGTTTACTCACCTGCCATAACTGATTTCGTGATAATGGTCGACCAAACTGCACACATGTTCATTACAGGCCCAGAGGTTATCAAAACCGTAACGAATGAAGTCGTCTCGTTTGAGGAACTGGGTGGTGCAATGACTCACGGCAGTCGCTCCGGAGTATCACATTTCACCGCTGAGGATGATGAATCAGCGATTCAACTGGCTAGAGATTTATGTGACATGTTACCATCCAACAACCTAGAGAAACCACCATCCAAGAAAACCTCTGACTCCACCAGCCGATTATGTGAAAAGCTCGACTCAATCATACCTGAAGAATCAAATAAACCATACGATGTTGTTGATGTAATTACAGAAGTGCTAGATGATCATGGCTTCCTTGAAGTTCAAGCCGATTGGGCACAGAACATCGTTATTGGGTTTGGTCACTTGAATGGTCAAACCGTTGGAGTAGTGGCTAATCAACCTAAGATTCTCGCCGGATGTTTGGACATTGATGCCAGTGATAAGGCGGCAAGATTTGTTAGATTTTGTGATGCATTCAACATACCGCTCGTAACCTTTGAGGATGTTCCGGGGTTCTTGCCGGGAACAAATCAAGAATGGGGTGGCATAATCAGGCACGGAGCAAAACTACTCTATGCCTTTGCTGAGGCAACAGTGCCAAAACTAACCGTAATCATGCGCAAGGCCTACGGTGGAGCATACGATGTGATGTCATCTAAACACATACGTGGCGACTATAATGTTGCTTGGCCATCTGCCGAACTGGCCGTAATGGGAGCAGATGGTGCCGTAGAAATTATCCATCGCCGACGACTGAAAAGCGCAAGGAATCCCGAACAGGAACGGGCGAGATTAACTGAAGATTTCAATGAAAAATTCGCCAACCCATACAAAGCAGCTGCACTTGGTTACATAGATGATGTGATCGAACCTAGCGAAACTAGAGCGAAACTGATTCGAGCGTTAGATATGTTAGTTGACAAAGAGGAGTTAAGACCTGCGAGGAAGCACGGTAATATCCCGTTGTGAGGTGATTTTGTGACCGATGAATCAGTATTACGAATTGCTGCAATATGTGCGGTGTTATCAATTGTTGAAGACAACGCACAAGATTCCTCAAGAATAGGTCGGCAACCCGGACCGGTATGGACTCAAGATCACATAAGAATAAACACTGGAAAAAATTCGTTGATGAACCGTAAATCATCGCGCTCACCATGGAGATAATCGCATGACAGAAACAAAGAAAGTTATTGTCGATGGAGTTGAATTAGAGGTCGAAGTTGAGATTGCTGATGACGGAAAATGGCTAGCCAGCGTCCAGGGTAAAACCTTCGAAATTGAACTACCTGACTCAGGTCCGGTAGTAAAGAAAAAGCGAACGGCTGGCGGCAAGAAAAAGAAATCCGGCACTGTATCTGCCAACATACCTGGGAAAATCGTAACCATTGAAGTTGAAATGGGACAACATGTAGAAGAGGGACAAGTTATCCTAATCCTTGAAGCTATGAAAATGCAAAATGAAATTCAAGCACC
>DAWS01000095.1 GCA_002506025.1 Euryarchaeota archaeon UBA111
GTCACCATTGCCTTGATCCTCTATTGATAGCGTCCATTCACCGAAACTATCCTCATCCCAGTGATGAACTGACGTAAACATCCAGTTATTCCAGTCATTACCGCTATCTTCGTGTTTTTCTGATAAAATACTCTGGGTTCCAGACGGGCTGGTTAGAATGATTTCTAAATCACCCCGATAGTTGTGGTCAATATCGACAATCACTTCTACGTGTTCGATTTTTATCGACTCTGAAACCTGGGTTGTTTCACTAATTCCCGGAGCTGAATTGTCAGGTATTTGCCGGTCATCAACATCGAGTAAGCCGGATTGGAAATTAATTTCTGGACCCACATTAGCCCAGTTAGCGGCTAAATCAACTGCGGCACTGGCATCAATAACGCCGAACCCATACTTGTGACTTACATCATGGCCAGCGCCGTTAACATTCCAAGAATTATCGCCTGCATCGTTGATGCGTGCGCTGTTTACGATAATATGTTCAACATCGCGATAAGTTAGGTTCGGGTTTGCATCTAGAATGAGGGCTACAACTCCTGAGACTAACGGAGTTGCAGAGGATGTGCCGCCAAAATTGTTGTTGTAGTCGCCGTTATTGTAGCCACTTCCACCTTCGTTGTCAGTCGTTGTTATGCCTTCGCCGTCCCCATCAGATGGTGCGGCAACGAGTATGTTAGCACCCGGTTCAGCATACCACGATTGACGCCCATAGTGGGTAACTGCTGTGACGGCAATAGTGTGCCGGCTGTTAGCATAACCGTCATAATTGGAATTGTCGTCATCATCAAGGCCATTACCAGCCGCCCAAGTGATTACATTGCCAAGACCGCCACGTCCTTGATTTACATCGTCCTCAAATGCCGCTAGCATAAGTGGTCCGGGCGCTTCAACGGTTCTGCCGTTGTCGCTAGGTCCCCATGAATTTGAATAAATGTCAATATTTTGATTTTCGTGAGTTAGCGTATTACTTTCCCTAGTGTCGGTTGTGCTGCAGGCGATGAGTAGTAAACCGGCAAGGCCGGCTCTAGGTGCTGCCCCTGAGACACCGATGGTATTGTTACCAACTGCGGCTGCTACTCCGGCTGCTGAAGTCCCGTGCCCATCATAGTAACTGGGACTCGGGTCACCGTCATTATCACAATAATCGTAATCAAGTGTGTCCTCGTAGTAATTATCTAAGTCAGCGTGATTCCAATCTAAGCCATCATCAACTATGCCAATGACTACTCCATTGCCACGGTAGTCGTCCCACGCAGTGGTGATGTTGGCATCTTCTCCAGCATTGCCTCCAGTTTGCCCAGTATTTTGCAAATGCCATTGGTCGTCGAAATTTGCGTCATTGGGAATCCATTTTTTTGTCATGGTTTTCTCAATTAGTGGATAAGCCACCTCAATTTTTCCCTCATACTGTAACTTTGCGAATTCACTTGCGCCGCTTGAAAAGTCCATATCAATCAGGTAGGCATCTGCAAGTAATGGTGCTGCTTTACCCATTATATTGGGACTTACTACAACCCATTGGGTTACCGATTGTTGCTCGTCGATGGAATATTGACTGAGCTCACTGACTCTGGCAAATGCTGCCCTTACTGCAGGAGAATATGCGTATGTCAGTGGTGCGTCTTCTGGGTTGTCTGATAAAATCGCACCGTAGCCGTAGTCAACACTCGACTCAACTTGAGCGGACACCATTGGCGCAAGTAGCGTGGTAAGTAGGATTACGACGATTCCTCTTGCAGCCATATCTATTCCTCTGTCTGGATATATATTATCAGTATTGGTATGCTGATTAGACAGTGTATCAAGTCAATGTAGGCTTAAACGGTTGTTTGTGATTCACATATTGATTTCAGCAGAGAATGATATCTTGCTACAATCTTTTATTGCCACCAAACTGGATAAATTATGTTCACTGCGTAATTCACTGGGCGCATCAGCCACTTTGACTTGAGTCTGCGCTATCGTGATATTTTGCCCAGCAGATACGTTGTGTTCGCTATCCGGTAACCAAAATCCAATGATTCCTAAATCGCTGTGTTGTCCAATGATTAGCACCTCTTTATCACCGGTGGATATCTGTCTTAGCACGGTAAATTTGGTGCTTGTAGGGAAGACAGTTTCTGCATCAACCCAGCCATCAGGTGCTTCTATTGGTTGAGACATTATTTCGGCTTGCTGTTCGATATCACTTATGCGCTCATCGAATTCTTCTGCACTGGTTTGATCGACAGTATTGATGTCGTCTAAATATTGTCGTAGGCCAAGGTATTGCTCAGCATCACTTTCGGTAAGGGCATTATTGGCTAACACCAAATATTCTGCCAGCCGTTCAGTCAACTCAGTCTCTTTTGCCTCAATTGCGCATTCCATCCCTTCATCAAGAACTTCGATTGCTAAACCAACTTCATCCATCGCCATCAGGCCTTCACCCAGCATCAGCAACTCTGTTCCGGCTTGGCCCAAATTTTCCTGAACTAGACCTTGAGCACTGGTGAGGTGTTTTGTCGCTAATTCCTTTTCGTCGCTGAGGTATCTTGCCATACCAGCACATACGACATAACGAAGTCTACTTGCTTTGATTGCCTGAGCTTGCCGTTCAGCAATTTCAAATAATTCTGCGGCCCTTGACCATTTATTTCTTGCCAATGCTAGCAAGCCCAATTGATCAGTCGCTAGCATTTCTGATTTAACATCGTCAATCAGTGTTGCGTGGTGCAGCGCACGCGACAGATGTAATCTAGCACTCATCATATTGCCATTCAATTTTGCTAACATTGCTAGACAAGTTTCCATCCGGTAAATATGGCCAGCAATAGCCCGGTGCGCAATTTCCGCCATGTCTTCGTCTAACGGAGCCAGCCCGATGCCAACTCGTTCTAGCACAGAACTGATTTTTTCGATTCCCTCAGCATATTTATCATCAACAACAACCGAAGAATCGGTGGAAATCTTCTGCAAGTAGTCATCGAGTTCTTGTACCGGTAAGCAGATTTCTGGCAGGCCCAGTAATTTGTTCATGTGGGATTTTTTTGGTTCACCACCGAGTAAGAACTTCCGCAAGGCTCTGATCAATTTCTGTTCAGAGCTCTTTTCATTAACTGTTTCTTGTTGTTTAATTTGCGGCTTTGAATCAATTAAAGAATCAACCATCCAGGTTAATTTTGCTTGGATATCATACTCATTTACCCGGCTAATGGCATAACGCATCTCAGCAGCTCTGGTTCGTCGCGATAAACTACGAAATCTTGACTTGCAAGCATTCGGTCCAGTCTCAGAAAGTCGCTGTAAGAATGTCGAAGGCGGACAGGTGGTAAATCCAAGATTGACTTTTTGACTGGTGGTCGTCATCTTGAAATCATCGGTGACCAATATCACCTCTCGACCTTCTCTAGACAATTTGCTTGCTAACACCATCAGCGATAAATCAACGTCTTGCGGTGCGGCCCGCTCACCTATTTGCGTTGCTAAGCCTCGAATTTGGTCATCATCAACACTGATTGTGGTCAAAATTGGCATCATTTTATCCAGCAGGTTTGGTTTATTCTTCCAGCGCTGAAAGCGCACGGTTTTGATTTCCTTGTGAACTCCCGGGGTGACAAATATACCTTCAGGAATGCTTTTGCTGAGGTCCTCGATTAGATTGTTCTGTGCCATAGAACCCATGTGGATGAAGCAGTTTGAGTCTACAACCCAAGTGGTTGACATGGAGTGACCAAGTCAAGTCATTGATTGAGGTTTACCCCATTTTCGCATATTACACCTATTATGTTCCGTTACAACAAAAAGAATCAACCCACTAGGCTTGATTGGTGAAAGAATGAGTTCTAAAGAGTCAAAGTCAAGAGATTTTGACCATTTAATCGAACAAAATTCAACTGAACTGACATTCTTATCAGCTTATGGCGGTTTAGCTAGTGAGGCCACAGACTCTGCTGCTATTTTCCTTGCAATCAAGCGATTCTTAACCGCCGGCGGCGTGAAATTTTCGGAATCAGCAGAAACACTTGAACTCGAATTTGGTTATGTCAAGATAGTTGACAACGGTTGTAAGGTCCATTTCAAAGGGAAATCACTACCTTTGGTTACCAGCGATCTAACTCAGGCTGGATTTGTCGACGGCAAATTACCTGTGCGAAAAGGCTCATGCACAGTAACCCTACAAGATTGGGACATTGAACAACGTCGCTTTATTGAGCGCTTAATCGAACACATAGACAGTTAGGGTTCCATTTCCCAAAGCTCATCGCCAAACCAGTGCAATGTCTTGATGCCCTTACCTTTGGTTGCCTCGGCCATTTCAGACCCCGTCATCTTTGACCACCCTATGGCCAGCGGCTTCTTGTGTTTCATATCCCTAATCCAGACTAATTCGCCGACCTCAATCGCCTCATCGGCAGCCTGCACTCCGGCGACCATACAATCAGCGCCGTTCATTAAGAATGGAATTGCGCCGTGATCAACTTCTACCCATTTGGCGGCGTTGGTGTGGTCAAGGAAACCTCTCAAGGTAAGGAATGCAAAACGGTTTCTTTCATCATCTTGAACTTCAATTGCTTTCGCAACTTTGTCAACAAATACCATCTGCCACGGACCATATTCAGCCATCTCAAGAAACGCGCCGTCAACAGATAGGTCGATACCAAGTGATTCCTCTAGAGCCTTTAGGAGTGGTGCAATGTGTTTTCTGCGCACCGGTCGGCGCTTACGAATGCTCCAATCCTTGCTCATCGTTGCCCCCTCAAGTCCTCGGTTTTTGACAGTTGTCGCTAGCGCGTTATTGATTTAGCGATTCTTGTTGGCTTGACTATGGCCCTATGGTGTGCTATCCGCACATTTGCTGAACATGCAGTAGAACTTGGCAACGAGCAACCTCCTGAACCGGTGTTTTTTGTTAAGCCCAATAATTGTATTCAACGCAGTGGCCCGATAAAAGTATCAAATCACCCGGGTAGTGTTCACCATGAGGTAGAATGCGTAATCAAACTCGACGGCAATCTTCAACCGGAGGCAATCGCCGTAGGTCTTGACCTAACAGACCGAGAAACTCAATCTCAGTTGAGAGCTGAACAACTGCCGTGGTCAAAAGGGAAGTGCTTTGTTGGTAGTGGTGTCATCGGCGGCTTCCAAGGCTATACAGGAACATCAGACAATTTGTGCAACGGTAATTTTCTGGTTAAACTAACGGTTAATGGCGAGATTAGGCAATCAGCTAACCTATCCGAAATGTCCATTACTCCGAGTCAGCAATTAGACAGTTTGACTACTTGGGCTCCAGTTGAGGCCGGTGATTATCTCTTTACCGGTACACCCTCAGGAGTGGCTGAATTATTTCCTGGTGACCGAGTTCGGGCAACCCTAGAGTCGAATGACGGTAAGGTAATTTCAGAGATTAATACTGTGTGTGAGTGAGGGTTGCTTTCATATATGCCTCGCCAGTCGGTGTGTCCTGCAAGGAGGCAACACAATGGCTCAATGGCACGGAATTTCACGCAGAAAACCCACTGGCGGACGTAAAGTACAGGCTCGCGGTAAGCGCTCTACTGAAATCTCAACTGAGAAGCAAATCGCCCAAATCGGTGAACCAAAGCGCAAAGTTTACCGCAGAACTGGGGGTAATACGCTGGTTCGTGTTTTGTCAGAAAACCGGGTTTCCATTAATGACCCAAAGACTGGTAAGACCACAATGGGCACCATTGAGAATGTAGTTGAAAACGAATCAGACCCTAACTACGTTCGACGTAACGTGCTTGTTAAGGGCGCAATCATCGAGACCGACCAAGGTCGAGTTCGAGTCACTTCTCGTCCAGGTAAGGACGGTGTCATCAACGGCGTGCTAATCGAGTGAGCGCAAGTTGCGTTTCCTGCGCCAAGGTGAGACAATGGACCACAACCCAGACCGAATCTGTGTTTGGCCGGGATATTTCGATGCCAAAACCTCTCGTCGCAGTGGGCGACGCGTACCACGTGATTCATCAGTGCTCAA
>DAWS01000103.1:0-171 GCA_002506025.1 Euryarchaeota archaeon UBA111
AGAAAATTTTTTTTCTGACGATGACACACTGACTGCTTTGGAATTTACTTTACTTGAGGCATCAATATCAACTCTGTTCACGCTGCTTATCGGCTTACCAATCGCTTGGTATTTGGGCCGATATAAATGGCGTAATATTCGATTGATTAGAGCGACACTGTCTGTCCCGTT
>DAWS01000103.1:580-5196 GCA_002506025.1 Euryarchaeota archaeon UBA111
TGGAATAGACCTACGGCTTGAAACAGGGGTAATTGGTGATATGGCAAGAGTAACAGGTTGGGAAAATCCTGGCCATTTTATCGCCCTAATTGCCGCTCATGTTTGGTTTAATTTGTCACTAGTAATGCGCTTTATTGAACCAACTTTAGCAACACTAGACAGAACATGGGAAGAGCAAATAAGATTCTTACCTGCTGGTAGGAATAAGATATTGCGCATCAAAAATTTATGGCTGCCACTGCTTGCTCCCGCTGCACTATGCTCAGCCTGCCTTTGTTTTATTTTCAGTTTTAGTTCATTTGCTTTGGTAAAATGGTTAACTCCAAATCAAGATAACTTAGAGACATTAATGGCCAAATCTGGTGGCTCCGCTGGAATATACAATTACCGTATAGATACCAGCGAGGTTGTTCTCTCAACGTCAATGGTGCAATTATTGATACTGAGTATTGCTATAATCTATACAGCCCGAGTCCAGAAAAAGCATTCGACTATTCACTCTATTGTTACTGAAAATTCTCATCAAGTAGCAAATAAATCGCCTAACAAACTGGCTTTAGTTACAGTGATAGGTGCCATTACCTATGCCGTTTTACCATTGATACTTGTGTTGATTTCCTCAATCAGAATTAGGGATGCGAGAAGTAACGACCACTACTACTCATTTGACGCATGGATTGAAGCTTGGAACGGTAGTTACTCCGCAACTGCTATTCCAGATGCCTTGACAAATTCTTTGATTTACTGTATTACTACCCTGATTGTTGCTCTGCCAGTTGGATATATGATATCATCAACTATTGCCCGGCTAGAAGGTGAAAATAAACAGAACACAGCACGTTTTGTTGAATTCCTATCAATGATACCACTGGCCTTGTCTGCTGTAATGATTGGGCTGGGAATACTAATCGGGGTGTTAAAATGGGCTCCGGATTTGTTCAGTTGGGCGATATTACCTGCGGTCCCCCACATTATAATTACCACTCCGTTTGTAGTGAGAATTATGCTGCCAGCGATTAGGTCACTTGAGCCACAGTACCATGAGCAGGCGATGTTGCTGGGACTTTCTCCGGCAAAGGCTTGGTGGCACGGTAGAATCGCGTTGCTACGTGCGCCGATTATCGTATCTGCGGCTCTAACTATGGCGTTCTCGTTGGGAGAATTTGGTGCGTCTTGGATCTTGGTTCGTTCTGGCAGTTGGGATAGTTTATCGGTGTTAGTTGACCAACTAATGGGGCGACCAAAATTCGACCCTTTAATTCAACCAATGGCGATGGCTGCTGCTGCTACTCTGATGCTTTTGACATTCATCTTGTTCTTAATCGCAGAAAGATTTCGCCATACTGACGAAGGAAGTGGATTTTAATGACCGAAGTCGACACAATTCTGAGGATAGATGTTAAGCAAAAGAAGTTTGATTCTAAAACAATATTTTCCGACTTAAAATTATCAGTAAATAGCGGTGAGATTATTTCCATTTTTGGCCCCAGCGGCTGCGGCAAAACCACTCTATTACGGATGATTGCAGGCTTAGAACAAACCTCTGAAGGTGATGTTGTGTTGTCTCGCAATTATCAAAACCACATTGGCTTTATTTTTCAAAAGCCAGTGCTATATCCACATCTGAATGTTGGCAAAAACATACTATTGGGTTGTAAATCTAGGTTGGATAAACACGAACGATTGGCAACAGTTGCTAATTCCCTAGAACTGGTCAACTTGCCAAAATTCGCCAACAGAAAGGTGACGACCCTGTCCGGCGGAGAAGCCCAGCGCGTAGTGCTTGCTAGAGCCCTGTTGGCAGAACCAAAATTACTCCTCTTAGATGAACCATTTTCCTCCCTTGATTTAGACTCAAGACGAGAATTGGCAAGAGATGTCAATACCATATTGAAAGACAAAAACATAGCGGCAATCCATGTTTCACATGATATTGAAGAGGCTGAAATTATTTCTGATCGTATTCTATACTGGGATAAAATATGCGAGCCAAGTAACGCAAGCAATAATAACGAGCATGACTAAGTATTAACTGAGCCCAATGCCCGCAGTCCCGATTGAGGTTTTGCCCTACATCAGAGGGATTCAATTAGTTCTATCGAGTTATGAAGGCTACACTAAAGGTAAACGTAGAGAGGCTGACGGACTCATTCGCGATGAAATCAAACGTGCTGGAACAAGAGCGCGCAATCACTTGTCTAATATCCAAGATATTGCGTTCAAGTCAGACAAGATGGATATCGCAAAGATTGCTAAACTTGCCACAAGTGAAATTGATAATCTCATCGAAGATGTTGACAAATCAGTAACTGGGATGAATCATGCATTTTTCTCCGGTGCCCGTTCAGTGAAAGTTTCTGACCTCAAAAAACTCATCAAGCATGATCATGATGTAATCGAGATGGTTACTAAAGCCATCAATATAGCCAATAGTGCCGAGCATGCTTTCAGTACTAGCACTCCAGATGAGGAAGTAAAGAACCTAGTACAACAATGCCAACAGATGATTACCAGTTGTCAAGGTTTTTTTAATTCAAGAAACAAAATTCTAGGTGGCCTCAGGCAGAAGACGAAATAGGTGATGAAATGACGAAAAGATTCCGATGGCGCGATAATCCGAATATATTAGCAAAATTAATTGACGCAAATAACCTAAACACATGGAAAGCTCAGGAAGTTGTCCTGAAACCAAATGAGGCTTGCGCTTTTATCGTCGATGGCAGAATTGGCGATATCCTAACGGAAAAAGTCGTGAGTAATATTGCGGGAGGATTTAATCGATTCATCGGCGACATGATGGGTATTACTGCCAAAGATCGCCGGTTATTGTTTGCCATGACTGGTCCAGCAGACATCTCGATACCGTTTACTGGTAACCTTCCAAGCGGCAGTAATGTGAACGGATTTGCTAACATAAGAGTGCAAATCCGTGATGATGACATCCCTAAGTTGCTTAACATGTTCGCTAACAGTGCCCCAATGCTTGACCGCCAACGGCTGGCTGAAGTGTTACACAATGAGATAATGATGCGTGTAGTCAATCCAACTTTAGCCGAATGCGAGGATGAGATTAAACTCCGCAGCTCAGCATTACAGGATAAATTCGAAATGCGGGCAGAGGTTGAGTTAAGAGCGACATTATCCACCCTCGGTTTTACTTTCCTGAAAGCGTTCATGACATCAAATCAGACAGATAATGAGAAAATAAGAGAGTTACAAGCGCAGCTTTCGGCTGCTACAAATACAGAAGGCGCACACGCTGAGGCTTTAATGGAAAGAATTGCTATCCGTGAAGCAGCAACAATGCGTCGAATCGAGTGTGAAGTAAATATCGCTAAAGCCGAAGCGGCAGGTAAAGTAACCGTAGAAATGCAATCTGAGTTGAAGGAATTACGCAAGCAGGAAGCCCAATGGGAAGCAGAACTGAGACGTGATGAAGGTAAACTCAATCTGCGTATGAAAGAATCTAGCCATAAAACCGAGCAGGCAATGGCTTTGTTTGAGCAGGTTCAGGCAAACAAGCGAGAACGTATTAAACAACAAATGGACCACCAGAATCAAAGAATGGATAAGCAAAATGATTTGCAGGTTAAGATGATGGAAATGGCGGCAGAAAATGATGCGTTAACACCAGAGGTGATGCAAGAATTTCTCCGTCAACAAACTGCACAGAAGGCGGTTGATGGCTCTGGCATCGAGGTAGAAGCCGCTCAAGCAGCTCCCGAACAATACGACTGCAAAGGATGCGGCAAACCAGTCATGGTAGGTTGGAATGCTTGTCCACATTGTGGCATTAAACTGTAAATCAGGATATGATTAATTAATCCACTATCGACGGTGCAACCATGTCAATAAAGTGGGGCTCCAAACCATGGCGTTTGTGGGGTAGTCACTGGAAAAATCGGCATCAAATGTTTGGCCTTCGTTTACCACTTGCACTTATTTTTTCGATAATTCTTGGTTGTGGCATAGGCTATTTAGCTACTAATCAATTTGCTGAGTGGCGTGATTGGCAAGCCTTTGACCCGCAAATTAAGTTAGATAAATTGATACCATTTTTACCATGGATGATTATACCATACGCTACGCTTTACCTCTACTACCCAATGGCGGCTATTTTAGGTATGAGAGATGAGACCACCCAGCGTGAAAACATCATTTTTCACCAGACAATCTTGCTACTGACATGGGTAATTTTTGTTATTTTCTTGATACTACCCGTCGAGGTAACTCTTCGCTCAGAGATATCCGGCGCAGAATTAGGGATTTGGCAAGGGCTATACGATTTGTTGCATACTGTTGATACACCATGGAATGCTTGGCCATCGCTGCATATCGTCCAAAGTTTGCTGGCTTTATTGGTGGTTAGTCGCTGGTATAACAGCGAGAGCAAAAAATGGCATATCAGGATTTTATGGTTCTCATGGTTTATGCTCTTGCTGTCTGTTGTCACAATCAAGCAACATTTTGTCTGGGATGTTTTCAGTGGAATTGTCATTGCCATGATAGCGTGGAGAACCTGGATTCTACCGTCATTGAACAGTTCACAAAGTGAAGATATTATTGCTAGTTTTGAGGCTCTTTAATCAGCCAAATACAGCACTAACTGCATCCCT
>DAWS01000105.1 GCA_002506025.1 Euryarchaeota archaeon UBA111
TTGATTTCATTTCCTCCTCCTACTAAGATGCTTCAATTCGGAGGGTTCCCCATCGCATCGCGATTATTCGGGAAGTCCCATTCGGCAATCTGCGGATCCATGGTATTCATGCACCTCCCCGCAGCTTATCGCAGCTTGTCACGACCTTCATCGGCACTCGAGCCGAGCGATCCCCCAGTTGGGTTGTAGCATCACATGTATGTTACCACACCATGCGAGTAACCCTTCGGTATCTAATTCATGCCAATTCGGCTTCCTCAGAAGACCAACTCCTCTGGGATGGTCCTCCTCAGCCCTTCCCCCGACATAGGCATGCCAAGGTGCTAAGCAAGCAACCGACCTACCTCCTGTATATGAATAAATCGGTTTAGACGAGTCATTTCGCTTGGAAAAAAATTTGACAAGTGCCACGATTTTTCGGATTTTTTTTGCCGGTTTGAACAAAGCGGAAAACTACAGCAAACGGGCAAGATTTTCGTCAACAATTGCATCTCCACGGTAGCGAGATAATTTCGTTTTGGCATTGACACTCTGGCCCAGACTAACTAGTGCTGCGGCTTCTAAGTTAACGCCTTCAAACGAATTCGGATATTTTTTGTTGTGCACTTCAACGATTTTCAAAGCTTTTTCCGACCGCCCACTAACCAGTAAAGCATGCGCTAGATTTAGTAAAATTACGGGCTCATCTGGGTCTGATTTAGCAGCCTCACGCAGCGCTAAAATCGCAGACTCAAATTGTGAGGTTGCCAATATTTGAGTTGATTCATCGGAATCTCTTGCCATCTCAATCGCTCGTTGTAGTAGTGATAAGCCGTAGTTATTGTAAACTGCTGGATCACCATGCATCCGAGCTGCGACTTTTTGGAAATTTATCGCAGCCTCCGACCAATTATTCTTGGCTATTGCAAAATATCCTGCATCTAAATCATCTCGGCATTCGGGGTGGCGCGAGATATCCACATCAAGGGCTCGTGCTGGATGCAGTTCCAAAGACAATATATTGACATCATCATCTAATACCAATTGCGAGGCTCCAACGGATTGATTGTCAGCATGGTCAAAAACAACAACATCTTCTTCATGATGGTGAATGACCTCGACAAACTCTTGCTCGGTGGAATAAATCTCTGCCATATTTACTTCTGACGCTGATATACGCCATTCCTCGGGTATGTCATCAACATTTTCAGATGGTTGTTCAAAATCAGTAGGTAGTTCGGAATCGCTTTGCGAACCATCTTGTGGTTCATTGTTATCCTCCGCCAATGGTTGAATCCTAATTGGTTCAGGCCGCTTAATGACAACCTCAAGAAGTGGCTTGTCGGCTATCCCTTCGGGTTCTTGAGGGGCAATATCAGTAGCAAATACAGTATCTGAGTCTGCTTGTTGATTAAACCCATCATCAACTGATACTATCTCATTATCGAATGGTATGCCCTCAGCCTGACTACCGATTCCAAAGGGTAGTCTTGACACTTGGAAATTAGATTCTCCGGAGTAACCAAACGGGAGGGTTTTGGTATCTGGGCGTGAGTGTTCTAACTTTTCATCTACACTCTCGTCATCATTACCATCTATTTCTCGCCAAGAATTGACTGCATCATCCAAACCTGGTATCTCTATTGGCAGGTCGCTATTCTCGGCCTCTGAGACTGACAAGTCTTTGAGATTTTGACTTCCGCAAGCCGGGCATGATATTGCATTCAGCGATAACAAACCACATATGCCACACTCAAACATGTCTCCGACCAATTGCTACTAACCACACATTGGATTTCAAGTGTATGCTAAAATTGTAGTGAATACATCTATTCAGCTTCGGTAATGCCCATCACAGCGCTCTTTGCTTTGCTCAGTTTTTCACCTGCCAAGTCCTTCAATTCCTCGAGGTCATGGTCAACTAACGACTCTGCAAGGTTTTTGCCCTTGGAGCGACCGCGGTATACTTGGTAAACAATGCCGATCATTGTTATCCCAAGAAGGGCGAGTTTCCACATGACATCACCGCCTCCAACAGCGTAAACCAACACCATGTATAGAGAAACAATTGCGGTAGTCAAAATCATCATAGGGAAACCGGCTTTGAAGAATTCGTTGAATGAGACCGGATAGCCAGCCTCTTCTGACATCCCAGCCATTACGACGTTCGCTGATGCACCGATTAATGTCCCATTACCACCGAGGCATGCGCCAAATGCTAAAGCCCAAATCAGAGGTCCTAGATCTACATTTGCTCCTTGGGATATCTGAAGAACAATTGGTATCATGGTTGCAGTGTATGGAATATTATCAATGAAAGCAGACGCTACTGCCGAAACCCACAGTAAAATCAGCATTGCTGCGGTTAATCTTATGATTCCGTCTTCACCTTGTGGGAACCAAACAATTGCCTGTTCAACATATTCTCCAATGAAGTTAATGACACCCATATATTGTAAAGAGTGAACTAATACAAATAGACCTGCAAAGAATAGTAGTGTTGTCCATTCTACCTCCTCCAGCGGCTCGTCTAACTCATGTCTGTTAGTGACGAGTAGCATCAACACAGCACCTCCCAACGCAATCCATGAAACCGGCATGTGGGTGACTGGATGAAGGAAGAACCCAAGGATAACTAATCCTAGAATAAAACCGCTAGTAGTGAGCATTTTGTAGTCCTTTATTCCATACTTCGATTCAAGTTCTGCTACGTCACGGATTCTCTTACCAGAGAATTCATCACGATACATCCACTTTAGCAGCATGAATGCTGGAACTACGGTCATCATTATTCCTGGAGCCATTTCGATAATGAAATCATTAAAATTAACTCCATCGGCGGCTAACTCAGCATATTTTCCACCTTCGGCTCGCTCGATTGCATCTGGGGATAGACCAGAGCCGATCATGATATTGGGTGGGTCGCCAATCATGGTTGCCGCTCCGCCAATATTAGAGAATAGAACCTCGGCAATTAACAACGGTACGGGCTGTAAATCAAGCACCTTAGCTAGTTGGATTGTTACCGGAGTAAGCAGAAGTATAGTTGTTACATTATCAAGGAATGCTGACAAAACTGCAGTCACAATGCACAATATGACTACCAGTGACCAAATAGAGCCTTCACTTCTTTTGTATGCTTCGACCGCAAACCATTCGAATACTCCCGTGTGAGAGATAACCCCCACCATCACCATCATACCAAGTAATAATCCAATCGTTTCCCAGTCAATCATTGTGGTAACTGCTTTAAGACTCAAAGCAGGTTCATTAGTGAAATAATTTAGCGCAATAACAGCAATTAAACCACCCAGTGCTGCGGCTAGGGTTCGATGTACAGTTTCGAAAATTATCAGAATGTATACACCAATCAAGATTGCTAAGCCAACGCCAATTGCAGTGTTTTCCATCCCGTCTTTGATTGACAACTCTATATGGACATCTGTACCGCCGGAACCTGCTGCGGTTGTATGACCGATTATCGATAAACAACCGACTATCAGTAATAGTGTAAATGCTATTCTTTTTGAACGGCTTCTCTTGTCCACTAGGTTAAACAAAACTCATCCCTCAACCCCGGCCACCTGTAACGAATCTTTGAGCATTGTGCATGAAACTGCTAACCTTTCCACACTATGCATACATTTCCCCTCGAGGAAACAATTGTTGAATTTGTTGAGATAGCGATATGATTCCACACCTCAGCAATGTCTTTTTTGTCGAATAAACCGCGATTGATTTTTATTTTTACTATGGCTTTACTTGCAAGTTGCTCGTTTATTTCAGCAATTAAACTCTCAGTTATCCCAGACTTTCCAATCCTTATTGTTGGCTTTAGGTCCCTTGACAAGGCTAATTTCTTGATATGTTTTGGAGGTCCTGTCATAATATCATCGCCTATGGTGTTTGGGCCCACCACCCAACCTTCTAACATCCTGACAAATGTGACATGACTTGATAATTTGACCATTTTTAATCCTGGTGCGTGAATTCTCAGAGTCATAGAAAGTTAAGCATTTTTTACAAAATAAAATTCCAACTGATTTTGGCATTTTCAACCGATGCCTGCGATTTAGAGCCACGAGTTTTTGTATTGCAGATTGTCGTAATCTTGGCTTGTTATTGACATTTTCAATAATGTCAATCAATGCCTGTTGAACATTGCTTGATTGGCGTCGACGCTTAAGCTTAATATCTCGGTTCGAACGTTTACTCGCCATATTTACACCGCTCACTGGAGTGCTAGCAAAATGTCTTTGGTGATTTCATCAATTTCTCGGTCACCATCAATACGATGGAATATTCCTTGGCCATCATACCACTCTGCCAACGGTGATGTTTGTTGATGATACGCATCAAGCCTCTGAGTCACTGTTGCTTCATTATCATCTGCTCGGCGTTTTAGTTCACTACTACCACACTCATTGCAAATACCTTGGCTGGTTGTAGGGTTGAATTTATCGTGGAATACTGCCCCACATACTGAACATGAATATCGACCACAAATACGCTCAACTATTTTACTGTCGGGAACCTCAATAGCGATTACGTGGGAAACATCTGTGATCTGAGACAGAGCCTCAGCCTGTGGTATTGTTCTAGGAAATCCATCAAACATTAGTCCATTTACTGCGTCAGGTTGTTTGACCCTGTCCCTAATCAAGTCGATTATTATTGAATCAGGAACTAACTTACCTGCATCCATGAACTCTTTTGCAGCAATGCCTGTTGTTGTGCCATGCTTAACTGCTGCACGCAACATATCACCTGTTGACACCTGTGGTAATCCTGTAGACTGAGTTATTCTTGTTGCTTGGGTACCTTTACCTGCACCAGGTGGTCCGAATAATACTATGCTGGTCATAGTAGTGCGAAATGTTCATCCAATTTCAATGTAGCACTTACGTTCTATTCTTTTCCAGCCACATATGTCCGTAAGCGTTCCATTGTTCCATCGTCCATCCAGCGGGCAGTCCTGTTGCTGGTAATGGAGGTCCACTCTGAGCAACTTTACTGGTTGATACAGGAGCCTGTGCAACGGGTTTCGGTAATGCCGGTGGCATACCTAGCGGGACCTGTCCTTTGGGAGGCATACCCAGTGGAGGGACACCTGCAGGCGGCATCCCGAGGGGTGGTGTATTTACCGCTGGAGGCGGAGTAAACTGATCAGCCATAGATTTCGCAAGTGCTGCGGCGATTTCTTCTTTTGATACCTCTCCGCTGGTCATATCATCCTGCGACATTCCGATATCAAGCGCTTTCTCTCTCCGACTACCTGCGTCGGGTAATATTCCGTACGCATCGGCAGCAACCAACTGAGAGCCATCGTCCTCTACTGAACCAGAACTTCTGACTCTTCTAGATATAATTGCGGCAGCAACAACAAGCCCGCTTATTATCAAGACAGAGACATACCAAGGAACTTGGTTGAATAGACCTTTATTGCCCTCTGCAGGAGATGATGATGCCTGCAGCACGAACCCAGTTATTACCTCATTATTTTCCGACAATACGATTCTTAAATCATAAGGTCCTCTATCAACACTAGGCTTAGGCGATAAAGATACTTTTATCGAGGCAGATTCGCCTGGACTCAGGTCTACTGATGATGGTGAGATATCTGGTCTCCAACCAGAGATTTCACTGCCTAAACTGTCTGTAACCACTGCAGTTAATTCTCCAGACAACTGAATATTGCCGTCATTACGAATTGTTATCGTTGTAGATTGGCTACTTTCCTTTGGTATCCCAATCAGAGGTTGTAGTATATCATCGCTCAAAGATATATTACCGTAAATGGATGGTAATACTTCGACATCGAGAAGGGCATTCTGCTCAACCTGCCGCTCACCATTTGTGGCGGTTACTGAAATGGAAATTTTGTATGCACTATCAGTAACTTCCTCGTTTAGTGGAGGTATTAATCCCAGATTGACAATTTGAGATTGTTTTGGTTCAAGTTGCGTTACTGGGTTGGCGAAGCCCACAGTCCAACCATCAGGTGGAAGCGAGTATGACCACTCTAGTTGAGCTACTGAATTTCCGGTATTAGTGATAATAAATTCTGTATATGAGTAATCTTCAGACAACTGGCAAATTACTTTGTCAGGCGTCTCTAATTCAATTGATAACTTGTCGACTATAACCAACCTTGTGTTATTAGTTACATAATCAAAATTTGAGACCTCTGCTTTGATGTTAAACAAATTGAAGTCACCCTCCAGTGATGATTCAGGTGAGGCAATAATAATCTGCACAACTTTATTTTGTCCTGCAGCAACTGTTACTGGGACTTGGTTACTGTAGAACAAGCCATCATAGACAAGGTCTACATACCAACTTGGATTAGATGGCTGAACAATGACATCTAGACTTATATCGATATTACCCTCATTAATAACAAAATAATCTAACGTAATCTCCTCGCCACTATCAATTAGCACGTCATTAACCTGCAAATTTGTGCCAACATCCAAGCCAGATTTTTGCAAGTTCGTGGTGTAATCTGAGAGCTCTTCCACTGCAATGCTCACAATTTGCGAATAATTCAAAGTTGGATCAGTAGATGATGTCACAAAACACTCTACAGTGTCTGTAAAGCCTGCAGCAGGGATTCCTTGGGAAACTGGTGGAACAAATATTCTGACTGGCATGGACAGGTAGTTACCAATATCCAGTGGCTCGAAATCCAAAGAGGAGGAATTTGAGTTGCCAAGCATTATTTGCCAGAGGTTAATCGATGAGCAGGCGACGGAATATTGCGCCTCTGAGTTGCCGATATTTAGTGCAGATATAGCAAATGACGCAGAGTCTCCGGGCAGTGCTGATAATCCGGTTGTGCCGCTGACAACAATCTTGACATCATCAACCTCGTCAATAATAATCGTCAAGCGCACAGAATGCGAAACTGTTGGTTGAGTCTGATATGCGACCGTCACATCAACATAAAATGTGCCAGATCGAGCATACCTAGGGTTGTTGGGATCGTCTAAGTTTGAATTCAAATTTTCAAACTTTAGCGTAACTTCAATACTATCGCCTTGTTGACCTAATGGAGACAATTGGTAAGGTCCTGTTTGTGAAACACTCTTTTGCCAAGAATCCTCTGGCGAAATAAAGTAATTGAACACCGGGTGTTGTTCCTGAACATTAGTGTAAGTCAGGGTTACCATTTCTGTCCCAGTACCTTCGTTTAGAATCGAAATTGGAATGTCGATGTCAGTTTGGTTACGAACATCAAATGACTTTATTGCGGCTTGTTGGCGTTCAGCATCAGTACTTGGTAGATTTCCTGAATCATCGAGCGGAACAACACGGACACCTAGAGCTGTCACCTCGATATCAATCTCAAGAATATTGTTGTTAATACCTGAAGATTCATCATTCATTTCGTCCAAATCATTGTTGATATCTAAACTCAGTTTTAGCGTGTGCATCCCAGTATTTGCAAATGAGCGGGTGGTAATCTCAGTCTCAATACCGCTTGATGGAACGCCATTGGATTGTCCCTGCATCAATGTTGTTCCCTCTGTAATGTCTTCCAATTTCCAGTCAAAAGAACCTGCATCGGCCGTACCTTGATTCATCCAAGAAACTCTAACTGAAACCACATCATTTTGTAGAGGACTCTCAGAAGATAAGTAAATTGATTCAGGGAAGGCTAAGATATCAGGTCTTGAAACAAGAGTTGCATCACCAGTTATGACTATGCTGAAATCTTGATTGACTCCGCCCCGATGCATGACTTGGACTAGCCACTGACCTGAGTTAGTAACGCTATTTGGCGCAATCCTTACCCTCTCTACATTGTTCAAAGAGTCTCCAACACCGCCGATAACCGAGTAGCCGGCATTGAAGTTATTACCCAGTATTTGATTGCCATCTGGGTCAATGAGCATTAAATCAAGGTCATTAACCAATTTTGCGTCTGTTTGAGGAGAGTTAGCGCTACCTGATTCATCATTCCAAGTCAGAGTGATGTCAAGACCACTGGCAGGGTCCAAATCTAGCTCATACAGTAAACCGAACGAAGGTTGCAAGGTTTTCCCATCGTCGTAAAATGTTGATAATGAATTACCTTGATGACTTGGCAGTACCGTGTTTTGCAGGTTTAACTGGCCCCATCCCTCTTGATTATTAGGAATGTCTGGGGCACCGAGATCCTCAGCCCCATTGATCAATGCGGCTTTGATTAATGATGCAGACGGTGATTGTATCCCCACCTGCTCACGCAGGAATTCTCGCGTTAATGCGGCCAATCCTCCAGCAACAGATGCAGATTGTGAGGTTCCAGACAGTGTCATGTAAAGTGGGTCACCATTAGCGTGACTCCCTGTTCCGCACTCAACGCCGCTTGGAGTCCGGGCTTCCTCTGCCCGCCCCGAACAAATTTCTATTCCAGGAGCGACAACATCGGGTTTGATTCTTCCATCGGTTGTTGGCCCCGTCCTCGACACTGAATCGACGCTACCAGCTGGTGTGCTACCTTCACTACCAGTTGTGCTTACCCCAACAGACAGCACATTCTTTGCTGTTGCAGGTGCTGTTACCGACGAAACACCAGTCCCATCCCAATCACCAACAGAAAATATGGGAAGAACTGTCCTCTCATCTTTGACAAACTGATCTACAGACCTTGAGTCTGCAGTATATTCACCATAGTTGCCGTTCAAACCCCACGCATTGATAGCGATTCTAGCAGTTTTTTGTTTAGCATCTGCAAGCATATCATAGATAGAGCCCTGCCGACCAAAAACTCCAGTCGGGTCATGTTCTAGAGCATACATGGTTACTGAGGCGGCGGGTGCAATACCCCGAATAGATGAATCCCCAGAACCATCGCCTATTGCTGTCAGAGTTACATGCGTTCCGTGGCCTCCGTTGGAATCAGCAGGCGATGTATCAAGCCCGAATTGTGTGTAGACAGCAGCAACACGGCCAGCGATGTCTGGATGGTCTCTGTCCAAACCTGTATCGGTTATGGCTAACATTTCACCAGAACCGTCTAA
>DAWS01000156.1:0-3031 GCA_002506025.1 Euryarchaeota archaeon UBA111
AATGGGATGAGATATTCTGCACCAACGAGAATCGGATATGCCCCTATTTGTCTGCCGAAGGTAATGCCTGCCTTACCTCTGACTGTCTCATCGATGTGAGGCGATTCTAGATGAACCGGTAATCTAGTCCTACCGTTATGTGACTCCCATCTTATTTCGCGTAATATCTCACCTTTGGGAAATAAATCTTCCAACAATGGGGCATCTATTTCATCTCTGACCGACTGTTTAAACTCAGCAAAATCGCTCTCAACAATTTCTTGGAAACCCGAACCCTCAACCTGCCTAATATTGATTCTTCTTAGCAGTAAGTCTTCACTTCTAATATCTCTTAGCAAGGATAGATTCTGCTGGTAGGTTGATGAGGTTTCGCCATTCAAACCAGCGATGAAATTTAAGCCAGGAAGCAACTTTGGTAAACCTCGATTGCCTCGCTCTGCACCATATTTATTGATTAATCTGATCGCAGTTTTTAGCTGACCAGAATCGCAGTTTAACCAGTTTGCTTCATGAACTGCCTGGTCGGCCGATTCTAGGCCAAAGGATAACACTGCACCATCAGACAGCGTTTCAACTAGAGTTTTGGTAATCTCTTCACTAGGCTCAAGGTTTTCAGCAATTATCGATGGATTGCCGTTATCAGTATGTAATATCTCCAGCCTTTCATCCGCTCTCAGGCCGTGTAATAACCTAGCAATTGGTTCCGGATTTGGCACTGGATACTCTAATTCTACCACGCCATCAGCCATGTAGGTATAGGTATCCGTCATACCGCCTAAGCGGACATGCTTAACGCCTAGTTCGTGGGCAATTTTCACCTCTTCAATGATATCTTCCGGACTTCGCCAGATAGGTACACCCTTTTTTGGCTCGATACAAAACTTGCACCCCCGTTTATATCGCACGCAGCCCTGATAGACCTCAACCTCGAAAGTTAGCGGACCTGGATTTTGTTCATCACCTAAGTCAGGGTGAAATCTAACAGCATGGCTCTTTGCTCCAGCATGTGCCCACTTTGTCCATTGTTCAGCAGTTCTACGGCAGTGCTTCCATGTGCCATGCTGGAGAAAATAATCCAGTGTTGCATCGGTATCCTGCAATGAGAGAAAGAGATTTTTTCTGAGCGGATTCCAACCCTGATGGCGCCAACCTCTGATTGCCCAGCCACCTAATATTGCAGGTATTTCACTCGGTAGGGAGGCAACAACATCCTTCATCTCCTTGATTGAGATTGGCGTTCCGCGCAGGTATTTTCCTGGAACTACAGCACCAGCAATGCAAGCAAATCCTGTGATATTAGCCAGTAATTTCTCCGCGGCATTAGGCCCTTCTGTCTTGAGAAAACGGCGCCACTGATCGATAGTCATGTAGTGATAGTCTATTCTGTGTTGTTCAAGGACTCCACATAGGTAGCGTATATGAAAACCGACATAAGGTGGGACACCAAATGCTGCGGGCTCATCTTCATACCCATCTAGCACCAACCATTTCGGTGTGCCAGACTCGACCATGATAGTCACTCACGGTTTGAGATTTTCAATCCTTCTTGTGTCTTGGTCTACGCTTTGGCTTTTTACTATCTTCAGCCTCTTCTCGCATAGCTCTGAGTTCCCGAGAACTCTTCTTTGGCTTGCCACTGTTTTGACCACTAGTTTTCTTTTGCGAGATGTCAACACGAATCTTTCTACCCATTATTTCTGTACCGTTTAGTTGTTGGATGATTTCGTCACCCTTGTCCTTTTCCTTGACTGTTATGAAAGCAAATCCTTTCGGTCTTCCCCCATTATCAGTGATGATGTTTACATCAACCACAGTTGCATGTTTGGCAAACAATTCCTTCAATGTGTCTGATTCAGCCTTAAATGGCAGGTTGCCGACATAGAATTTCATGCCTTCTGGTTCTCTGCGTGATTTATTCTTACCCTTTTTGTCATCGCTGTCAGCATCGCGAACGCCAATTCTTCGGCCGTTTATGCGAGTGCCATCAAGTTCTTTTGCGGCTGTCTCGGCAATTGACTTCTCATGGTAAGTGACGAAACCAAAGCCGCGATTTGCACCGCTATCATCTGTGGGAACGAAACAGTCTAACATATCACCAAATTTAGCGAACATCTCTCGTAATTCTTCAGTGCCAATTTCCCTTGGTAATCCGCCAACAAATAACTTGCAACCAGGTTTTGCTCTCTGCCTTTGGCCACCACCACTTTGCTGGCCTTCAAAGCGGAAATAATTACGTTCTCGTCCGTCTTCTCGGAAATCTTCGGCAATAAATGTCGCCCGACCGGATGGGCCCTTAGCGAACATTGCCTCGGCTTCGCTGCCCCAACGCTTGCCTGAATTGTTCAACACGCTAGCACCTTGGTCAAGAGATGCCCAACCAGCTCCAAAATTGTCGGCTAATGCTCTAAATGAGCGGTAGTTGCAACTTTGACAATTGACATTCCAATCGCCCTGTGATTCAGCAACCAAATCATCACCGCACGATGGGCATATTGCGCTCAATACACCACAATCATCGCGCTCTCTAAAATCGATTCTGACTACCGGAGAAGTCTCCTTAATTTGGGCTCGACAAATATCACGCCGCCTAACTGCATCTGCTGTTTGATGCATATATCGGTCAACTAAACCTGTGACATGGAAGTGACCATAGAGGTGCTCAGGCAGTAGGTCGCCTGGTTTGCCTTCGACACATAATATCCTAGCTTCACCATTCTTCTCATTTAATTTCTCAACAACACAAATTACCGTGTCACCAATGGCTGGAGTAACCACCTGCTTTATTGGAGCAACGGTCCCTACACCGTCATTGATGGAGAAATTCCCAACCATTGTAGCCATGATTAAGCCATTAAATTCTACTGTTCCTTCACCGGCCTGGCATTCAGCGGTGGTCGATACTTGCATTCCGGGGGTGACGAGGCTCGCCGTCATTGTCTTACTTCCTAAGCCACTGTGGCCCGATGTGGGTCGCACAATGTTCGCTTGTGTTAACGGGCGGGTTTATCCCTTTTGAATCCCTCATACGGAA
>DAWS01000156.1:3434-6354 GCA_002506025.1 Euryarchaeota archaeon UBA111
CTCAGTCTCACCCATTTTTCTGGTTTGGAAAGAATACTTTGCTGGTAACCTGAAATTACTCTCAAAAACAATTTCGCACTGATAGCCAAATAATTGTCCAACACGCTCCAAGTGGGTTGATTTTGCCGAGTGTAGGACATATAGTGAATGCGGTTTTAAGCTAAAACCGTAGTCTAGTAGTGGCCGGTCTGCTTTATTGGTCTGAAATCCCCATGGAGGGTTCATGATGACGATATCACAATGATCGACATTGGGGTGTTCATCCTTACCTATGTGACAATTGATGGCTTCGATATCAGCTGGATATTTCTGGCTAATTGTCGCGATATTTTGGACAGCGACTTTACTAACATCATCATCCGCCTCAATTAAAATGGTCTTTTCCGCACCGAGAATTGCACAACCAATACCTAGAACGCCATTTCCAGACCCTATGTCGACTATTGTCTTACCAGAGATATCTTCTAACTGGTCTACGGCTAGAACAAAAAAGGCAGCTAAATCACCTTCGGTAGCATATTGCTCTAAGTTGACATTGTGTTGAGGGTGTGGAATCAGCTTCGACAATTCAATGGCCAAGTGTTTGGGCCGCACAAAATCACCAACCCGGTGGTCTGTATTGTTGATTTTGCTGATTGCGTGCTGCTGCTTCTGCTTGAAGCCTCATCGCCTCTAGCCTGGCGTATGCATCGTTTTGCGCGTATGCTTGTTGCTGTTGTTGCATTTGCAGCAGCAATAAACGAATTTGTTCTGCTTCTGCCCTCAGACGAGCAAGCAATTGTTCGCTTGGTTGGGCAGTACCGCAGAAGCGACAGAATCTAACACCGTCTTGGTGTTGATTGCCGCAATTTATGCAGAAGCCCATATCAATCCCTAGTCGCCGTTATATTTGAGTCAATCGTTGTCATTGGACTGCAGTGAGTTCAAGAAATACCGGCCATGTTTCAAAGCCTGTTGCCATCGCACGTTCACTGATGTCTTCCCATCGTGGGTCATCCATCATTTCTGTTGGCTCGACGCCTGCATCGATTAATTCAGTTACTAGCGCCCTGAATTCAATTTCAACATCCGACATCTCAACAACCTCCTCGGGCTCTTCTATACTTGGGATTGCGACATTTTGTGGAATACTGGGTTGAATTTCTAGGGCAGTCTGGTCAACAGTTGTGTCTTCTTTAGGTGCACTAACAGGTAATTCGACATTGACCATTGCTTCTGCTTGAGTGGTAATCTCTTCCATCATTTGGTCAGAGAAATTGTCAAGCACAGCATCTAAACTTGCCTGGTCTGTGGATTTCACCTGTGGTGGTAATGCTTCTACAGGTGCCTCTTGTTCAATAATTTGGCTCTTTTTGACCAATCTACCTACGCCCAAAACCTCAGCCTGTTGCCTAGCTAATTCAGCAGCTTGCCTTCTTGGTAATGAGACAAAACACTTACCGGGTATTGAACTTGGTGGGAATGGAAGATAGTATTTCTCTAGGGAGGATATTTCTGGGTGTCTAAAGCATAGGATGTTCATAGTTTCGAATCCTCTTTGTGCGGGTAAACCCATCGAGAATGGCACTGGCATGATGTCGATTGTTCCTCGTAACCATTTTTCTTGAACCATTAATTGCTGCATCCAAGAACCTAAGTCTAGGCTTGCTATGTCAACAAATTGGAAGGATGCAGAGCGAGGGTCAAATCCTTGATCTTCCAACAATTTTGCCTCATCACGCGGCCGATGAAACATCGTCATCACAGGTTGACCGTGTTCAGTCATGTCGCCGTGAAGTTCCATCATCTTGCGGTGTTTACGAGGGAACATGAGCAAAATTAGCATTCTAGCGGCCTTTTCATCCCAAATCTCACCCCAGCGACTATCTGCCTCAGCATACAGTTGACCGATTGTTGTGTCCGGTAACATCGCAGTAATTCCCATGGCGCACCGATGGTAGGGAGTGAGAACAATTCTTTAGGCATACCGTATCTAAGTTAGTGATTCTGAAAGGACTAGTTCTGCAAGATAAACTAAACCACCTGCAGCACCTCTTATGGTGTTGTGGGAATATGCGCTGAATGAGATTTTATGCTCGTTCACCGATATGTTCCCCAACACAATTGCCATTCCAGCCTTGAGGTTGGTTGCTGGGTCTGGATTGACGGAAAACTCGGTGCCGTCACTCCATAGGTGCGTTAGGGGATCTATTTCCTCAACAAGGTGAATTGTATTGTTTGGACCACTTGGCAGATGATTGAAGCAAATCGCCGACTGCATGGCATCTATCAGTTCATCGTGTGTTAGCATATCAGATGTTTCAATTTCAACAAAAACTTGGTGACCATCAGGGCGTGAAATCCTTTGACATACCACACTGACATCTAACTCTAGCGGGGTAATCTCCAGTGATTCAACCGTTCCCAGAACATATAGCAATTCAGCACGAGTTTTCTCTGCTTCTCCATCGATTTCAGGGTTGACATCACCTGATAGGGCTGCCTCATCATACAGCAATTCCCAACCAGCACCCGATAGGGCTTGTTCACTGCGCATGGTAATCGATTTGATATCAGTCATACTATCTATTATAGAAACGGGAATTGCTAGTGGTATTAACGTACAATTAGTTGCGCAGTAATGCATACTAGGATGAAGGTGATGTGCGTTTATTTCCGGGATAACCATCGGAATACCCATTGTTCGTCGATAAGCGCTGGCATTGGAAAATACCGTTATACCTGAATCAGTCAAATGTTTTTCGATAGTCATCGCTGATTTAGACGGAAGGCCAGAAAAAGCGATGCTGATGTCTAATTCATGACAGTGATTTACCAACTCCTCCGAGTTGGCGTTAAGAATTTCTAATTCTGGCAAGTCAGGTCGAGGCTCAGATAGCCGCCAGGGTATTGATCTGAGTGATTTACCTGCAGTATTCAA
>DAWS01000156.1:6701-20382 GCA_002506025.1 Euryarchaeota archaeon UBA111
GCAACAGCACCTATCTCAAACATAGGATGGCTGACTAAGCGTTGTTGAAGGCGCTGTCCAACCAGACCACTTGCGCCTAGTATCAAGCACTTTACTCGGCTCATAAGATGCGGTCACGGTCATCAAATTTGATTGCTTGCTTATTCGATGTCGAGGTTTCCTTTGCCAGTTATTACTTCAACAGGGTTGGGGAAAATTCGTCTCACCAACAATTTCTTGAAAATTATCCATCCATCGACAACCGAGCCTAACTTTGCTTCTCCAATCCTTGCTCGGTAGTTTATAGGTATTGAAACGATGTTGATGTTTTCTCTAACACATGAAGTATACATTTCTGCTTCAATCTCGAATCTCATTGAATTTAGTTTTAGTTTTGCAATCGCAGATTTGGTGAATCCCCAGTATCCAGTACATAGATCGTTGGTGTTGACTCCATATAATGCTGAGGCAATCCAAGTTAACATGTGGTTGCCGAAATAATTGACTCGCGTCATGGCTCCAGGTTCCATGTTGCCGCGCAGCCTATCACCGATTACTACGTCGTTATTTTCAAGTCGGCTGACAAATTCAGGTATTTGTGCTGGGTCATATGTGCCGTCAGCGTCCAACATGACAAGTGCATCTTTGTTAACAGCCAGAAATTTGCTGAAGCCTGTCCGCATGGCGGCACCTTTACCGTAACCAGCCTGTTTGAAAACCTCACAATCATACTCTTTGGCAATCTCTACCGAGAGATCTCTACTCCCGCCATCGACCACCCAAACTTCAGTATTCCATCCAAGCGTCGTGAGTTGTTGGCGAGGGATAAGCGGTAGAATTTCACGTAAGCCATACTCCTCGTCCAATGTTGGAAGCAGAACGACGAGGCTCTTCATCAGGTCCAACACATCCCCGTCAGTTTTGATGCCTTCGTTGAATTAGGTCCTCAAACATCTATTTCTAGCCAATGCAGTCTGATTCCAGTATTGTCTATTATGCGATCACCACGACCTGATAAGCCCGAGGGGTTCAACCATAAACTCGATGTTGTCGATTCGTCCCAGACAACATCTACCTCGATAGTCGTATATGTCGCATCTAGCGTGAAACAGTGCTGATGCCATCCCGAGTTGTCGCTATCAACAGTAGTAATTTGATTATTAATTGAGAGGTCAAAATCATCCAATTGACCAACGGCTTCATAGAAAAGACATGCCTTGGAACCAACAAATACGGTTCTTGGCAAATTGAAGCTGAATTGTGAGTTTGCCCCTTCTTCAATGAAAGCCCGAACATCACTATACTGCTCATCGAGTGTCTGATATCGGTTATCTCGCCATGGGTCAGAGCGAACTTCACAGGTGCCAGTGCAGGAGTCAAGATTTACCGTTGCTATGGTTGATTGTTGAGAGTTACCTGCAATATTAAATTGCCATAGTCTGCTACCATCAATCTCGTCTAAAATGGACCAATACCGTGATTCAGCTAAGGTCCAACCAATACTACCAACGGGAGAGCTAATAGCATAATCAATACCTAATTGAGTGATTTTTGATGCATTATTATATTTGATGGCAGAGGTGGCTAAGGGGTGAATAGTTTCATCGATCAACAGCAGTCCAAGTGTTGGAATACTGGTGGTTTGTATGCTATCGGGTACATCGTAGACATGACCCCAATGGTTGTTTTCAGTGTAGACCACACTATCTTTTGGTAAAGTCTTCAACAACTCTCGTATCTCTATATCACCGTTAGTTACAGGTCGCAATTCATTGTGTTGTGCGATATTTGCTGTAATCACATTGGCTGATAGTATTCCAAAGAGGACTGTAACCGTGATTATTTTGCCTATTTTTTCATTCACGCTAGGGTCCCAATTTATCGACAATAATCCACGCTTGGATTCCAATGAATTGAGTCCCGTCGAAGGGCTCAACCATAATGCACACAAGGCTGCAAGTGGGATGTGAAATGCGTGTAAACCCATGGAATACAGTGTATATGAGAGCAATGATAAAACAGGAATGTCCTGCAAGCCCTCGATTAGATGTATTGAGGTTAAGGTCCAGAGTAAAGCAATCCATGAAATCAACATCCTCCCCTCGACAGTCTTCTTTAGTTTCCAGCCAGCCAACAATGCAAAAACGAGCAAAATCCCATTGTAGGTTAACAAAGGCCTCCCTCCCTGCCAACCATATTCAGCAAATACCGCCTCGTCTAACATTCTAGGAGCGAGAAAAATCACTGATATTGCGGCGGCAATTGTAATTAATATTGAGCATGCAAGTAGCAGCCTTTGGAAATTTTCACTGTATTCGGCTCGCAGACTCAAACCGATTACAACATGAGCAATCATAAGCAATCCGAGATAAATTGCTCCGGTAGGATGTATCAGTGAGACACACGACACAGCGATGATGAATCCTCTAGTGTGATGGGCTCCACGACTCGATGACGGTCTGAGTAAAACCAGTAAACCAACAACCAAGCCGAGTTGACTAGCAACCGTTGGGTAACCGGAATCGTAGACTTTGGCGAATAATCCTGCACCCAGTGCCATAGTAACTAGGAATTGTCCACCTGCACCATGATGGTCCATCGCGCCTGCAGCGCCAAAAACCAGTGTTGCTAGAGTGTAGTGGCCGAGGAGGAATACTGCCCGGCCTGAGTCGATGTTAACTGCCTGTGATAGCCAACTTGCTAGGGCTGGAAAGGCGGGTGGGTATGTCCATGAACCTTCATTTACTCCAGACAAAATCATGTTGCCATTTTCTGAAATTTGACCTGCTAAGACCGCAAAACCAATCCAATCAACACCAAATGGTAAATTTTGAATCACTGGTAACAACAGAATTCCGAGGGATAATATGATTCCAACAACCATCCCGAGTTTGTATCTATTAGACTGGAACCACTGCTGGGCGGAGGCTTCGTCAGAGATGTCTTGGTCATCGCTTTCTAAGATCATGCCGTGCATTGCAGCCTCGAGTTTCTGCCATTGAGTCAAACCTTTTTGTTCATTTACTCGGCGCTTCAAATGGGCGATTGATAGCGTATTTACTAGCAGTATTACTGCCGACGCTAACTCGAAGGTCCACAAGCCGGTGAGTAAAACTAGCCCACAGACTCCATAAATCAACAGTAAGCCTAGCGCTGGACTGAGCATTGCTTTTCGCCAGCCATCTGCCGCACCATCAAGAACTCTACACAATGCGTAGCCGGGAATTATGCTAATGGCGAGCAGTATTAATGCAGCCACTAACATACTCAGCCCTAGAAGATGCAGGTCTTGACTTTTCGGCCAATAATCAATAATATCCACCGTTTAGAATTGTTATGGCTGGGGGCGAGTATCCGTTTCATCCGATAGTCAAATTACCCGAGGAATATTGGGTATTTGACTTTACCAAGCCGACAAATACAACCTGGCAATGTCCTTTTGAGTATCAAATTGGGAGATATGATGAGCACCGCCCTGGTATGTATAACACCGAATTGTTTGGTGGTGAAAGGGACCTACATGTTGGCTTAGATATTGGTGCACCAATTGACACACCCGTATACGCATTCGCCGATGGAATAGTGTTCAGCAAGGGCGTTAATCCAGAAGCAGGTTCCTATGGCCCCACCATCATTACTGAACACGAGTTAGAGTTACCTAGTTCAGTAGGATCTAGTGAATTCTCACCGCTAAGGAAGTTTTGGGTATTGCACGGCCATTTATCGACTAAATCACTCGATATGGTTGAAGTTGGCGAGTCATTTTCTGCTGGCCAAATAATTGCTACCATTGGGCACGAGGATGAGAATGGTGGATGGCCCCCGCACATACACATACAGCTCTCTTTGGAGCAACCAACAGTCAATGATTTACCCGGTGTAGTGAAATTATCCGACCGTAAACTGGCATTGGAAAAATATCCAGATCCAAGGCTAATAGTGGGTCCAGTGTATTAGCGTTAATAGCTAATTTTTGTCGGCGAGGAATTTTTTCAGCGAATTTATCGGGCCTATTGCTGAGGGGTCTTTACCATGAATCAGGCCCAAAGCAATTGAGAGCCAATCCATGATTATGCATAGATGAAGGAGAGCTTCGAGCAGCGTTTCCCCCTCACCATGGATTCGCCATGCTAAGTCGCTGGGAGTGTGAGCAATCATCCATTCGAGTCGATTAGCGACTCTTGAATGCATACCATTCCATGTGAGGAATAGGATGACATTCTCTCCAACACTGAAATCGGCGTCATCTCCAACACCACCCCATGCAACACTTTCGTTGTGGTTCATTTCAGGAAATATTCCCACTCTAGCGAATCGTGCCGAATTTTCATTTAGCTGATTTTTGAATCGATTGAGCGCTGGTGTGAGCTCTGTTGGGCCAAGCAGTGAAATTGGTTGGGTTGCCATGAATGAGATTAATTCAATTAACTCACTATCATCATTGTTGATGAAGTCATAATCATTGACAACGAGTTGTAATCTGTTTAGCATTTCCATGTCTTGGTTACTGTGCGGTAAAATCCCGAGGCCACGAAACAAGGCTAATTGTCGAGCAAATATGTGGCCGAATGCTGACCGTGGGGGTTGACCCCCTATTGACGGTATGAAGTAACAGTTGTAGTGGAGTTCTGCTAAACCAGATAATATTCCACCGGTCGATATTACTACTACGGTTGCACCAGCCTTTAGGGCAATTTCAGTCGCTTCGATGGCTTCCTCAGTATTGCCACTGTGAGAAGTTGACAAAACTAGCCACTGGTCATGCCACCACGCTGGTAAAACATAATCCCTCTGGACAATGACAGGAATACTGCCGGCTAGATTACACAAAACAGACAGGAAATCTCCGCCTGCGGCTGAACCACCCATACCAAGGGCGATAACGCCTTGCCACTGGGTTTTGGCTAACTCGTCAATCCACGGGTAACGTTCAGAATTAACTGCGTGCAAACCATTGGTAATGTCATCAACGAACGCTCTGGTAAAACCAATCATGTCCTCAGTGTCTAGTGTCTTGGCTAATTCATTGAGGTCGATATCCGCCATAGATTGGTGGTATGACTCATACTTTTTACTCTATACTACTATTTTCGTCAATAGCCATACTATGTAGAGCAATCCACTCGCCATCGATACGGGCAATTCGAGCGGATGATTTTCCTTTATGATCCCATGGTAATCTGACAGATGCCATAGTCCATGTCGTCGGGTCGAGGAATTCTCCAACAGATGAATCTTGATTAATTAAGTCAACAACAATGTGCTCAGACATGCGCGCCATGACTTGAGAGGACTCCAAATCTCGCCAAGTTGCACCAGTTCTTTCTTGCCGGTCAATTCGCTCAACAATTGCTCCATCTTTAGTCCATGAGGCAGGTCTCCAGAGATTTTCTCTCCATCTAACAACATCACCTAATTCATAGCCAGGTTTACGGTAAAGTAGAGTCAGTCTGGTGACATCAATTCCATCTTTGCGACCGACAGTTGAATTGGTCTCAACTACTTGACCGCCATATTCTTTCGTTAGGTGTCTACCCCATGCTCGAGCAAGTCCTTTACTACCAAGAACGACATCATAGCCGCCGGTTACCGGCCCTTCATTGGTAATGAAAAACATCGGATCATCAGAAAGAGACTCTTTGACAATATCCAAAGTTGAGCGCAGATTTTCGTACTCTTGCTCGCTTAATTTCCTACCACTCGAACGAAGTTGTACGGTTGCTTCATAGTAATTCCCTGCTTTCCTAGTGCAAGTCAAACAGACACCATTTGCCATTCTAGCTCGCATGGTGTATTCTTCTTGGAACAATAACGAATCAATCACTCCTTCGAGTTGAAGATGGATTAAAGTGTGTCTGTCAGAGACAGTGCGGGTTTCAAATGCGACACCAATATCTTCAGCGTCAACATGAAATTTTAGATTTCGCTGGATTAGTTCATCCCAAACCTCTTCTTCGCTGATGTTTACCCATTTGCCTTGAAACTCAACAATACCACACCTAGCGCACCTAACCCAAGGAACATTTTCTGGGACTTCAGCTAATTTAATCCGTTTTCTAATGCAAGGTTCACACATCCGTTCCCCGAATAACGGGGGCGGTGAACCACACACCAGACAGAAAGCCTCACCTAATTCTGACACTTCTATACCCCCTAACTGTAAGTAAATCTTGGTTTCAAAGTGTGGAGTGTTCACGCCTCATTGTGATCATTTGTTACTGCTACACTATCTGCATCGTCAGGTTTTATGTCTAAGGATTGTTCCATCGCAATTATCCTTCGCTCCATGTTGCGGCTTCTAGAAACAACTGTCCAGGTCCAGATGGCGAGGCCGAAAATCATGCCTAGATAGGCGATTGAGAGATAGGTTTTATCTTCCATTCACTCACCATCCAACTCCTTTTGTAGTCGCTCCAATCGCTGCTCAAATTTGGTAATTTCCATCGAAGTAAGGATATGTCCCACAATCAGTGTGGTGAAGGAAATCGCACCAATCATCAAAACTAACGCCATATCCCCGGAAATTGAACTATCCTCATCTCCAGCAATGACTGGCCCAGGATGGCGAATCACCCAAATTCTGGTAGCGACATAAGTCAATGGAACTAAGATGAATCCATATAAGCCAAAAGTCGAAAATGTGTCCCTTGTTTCAACACCATCTGGTTGGCTTTGTCGGCCTAAGACCAAGAACAATGCTAGCAGAGTCAACAAACCGAAGGTATTCAGGCGCCAGTCCTCCCAGTCCCAGGGCGTCCCCCACTCAGCAGCACCCCAAACACAGCCTGACCAGACCGCCATCAATCCACAAGCAAGACCCGCTTCGGAACCAGCAATATGTAGTTTCCAACCAAGAGAACTTCGTTTGAAAAACCACATCGCAGAGCCAACAAATAACACTGCGAAGGCGATAAATGCGGCCCAAGCCGCAGGAACGTGCCAGTAGAAAATACGCTGAGATTCCGGCGACTGAAAAGCATTAATGTTGACACTTGGCGCCCAATTAAATGCCAGATATAAGGTAATCATCAAGCCTAGAAAGCCGAGTGCGAGGACAGCCTCGTTAGCCTTGACTCGCATGGATAATGCTCATGAGTCTCCTTATTGAACTTGAAGGTCATAAATTTGCGCAGTAATCGACTACTATCCCCCAGGGTAGAATCAGAATGGGCGTTAATAATCTGATGAAAACAGCATTACTACGAGCCAATCTAATTGTGCTCATTTGTAGAAAGCGCACCGCAAAAGATGTTGATAATGCTATCAAGCCACCGACTAATATGATTCTATAATCAATAGATTGGATAAAAATTTGCATACTCAAGGCGGTAATCAAAAACCCACTCAGTAGGCTTTCAACATAGGAGTTCGGGACGCTGTTTTGTTGCGCACGCCACCAATCAACAGCTTTTTGTTCTTGTAAAATTTTGAAAACAGGGTCACCAATCAGCCCCAAACTAAGTGCGGGAGCGAGGGTAAAACCCATCAAGATTAGCTCATTATCGGATAAAGTCAATGGGTCTGCTATCGATAGTAGTGCGCCCATGACCAATAATGCGGCAAGCCAGTTGCTTTGCACTGAAACCAGTGTGTTGAGGTTTAAGTTCCAGCCGATTTTAGACATCAGGAACTGCTGTGATTTATTGGTAGAATCAACCTTCCACGGTTGACCTTTTTCCGGTTCTTGGTCAGTGGAGTTGGTGAAGTCATACAATCGAGTAGCACATTCCCTCAGTCTCTTGTCGTGCGATGCAATAAGTATACCATGCCCGGAATCTCTCAAACTATGAATGTGTTCAACAAGAATTGCCACAGAATCATCATCGAGTCCCGAGTCTGGTTCATCCAGTAAAATTAGTCTGCTATCCTCGCATACCATTCCGGGAAGCAATCCACTAATTACTGCAACTTTTCTCTGTTGGCCGCCCGATAAATGAGATATTCGATCATTTCGACGATTAGCAATTCGATAGGATTCAATGATGTTTTTCATATCTGTTGACTTTTTGCACAACGATAAAACATCATCTAAACGCTGTTGGACTGTTTGACTAGGCACCAAACAGTTGGCCTGTAATGTCAAGCCAAATGGTCTGACAGGGTTTGCCCTCCTACCCTCTCCATCGCAAACTAATTCACCATGATGTTTGACAACACCTTGTTCTAGGGGAAGCAACCGCGCCGCTGTTTCGATTACTGTTGATTTTCCGGCTCCATTTTCACCGTGTAACAATACGCATTCTCCCGGTTTGACAGTAAGGGAAAATTTGTCCAAAACTACGCCCATGCCGCGTCGGACTGTTACGTTGTCCAACTCTAGGATAGGCTCTGCCATGGTTGAGCGATTGGCTGAACAGCAATGAATGCTACCATTTTCCAATAAGACTGCACTAGTTCAAAAAAGACAAGCCCTATGCAGACCCATGGCGGCCAAGTTGACTGAGTTTGGCGCCGCAGAGAGCAGCCTGTTTGTCGTCTGGTTGTTAGCAGTTTTTTGGCCGTTAATTTATTCATATCGTCACAAGACTTCCTTCGCCTTATCTATGACTGTAGCATTACTACTCGGTTATTTAGTTCAGGTATTTTGGTCACTGATGTATAACTTCGGCTGGGTCGATATGTGGCTTTGGGAAGACCTTTGGATGGTCCCAAATGAATCAAAAGCACCGTCCAAATGGATAACCTTCATTTCAGCTGGTTTCCTTCACAGCCAATTTGATGCCACTCACGTATTGAGTAATATTTTGGTAATATCGTTGGTAGGAATACCGCTTGAGCAGCGGCTAGGTTGGCGCCGATTTACGATAATTTACTTTGTTGGCCTAATCGGAGGGTCAGTTGCCTGGGTATTATTCAATTTTGAATCATCAAGACCAGCACTTGGAGCCTCTGGAGCAGCGTTTGGTTTATTTGGCGCGTATCTTGCTGGTTGGCCAAAAGATGAGATTCCATTTCCGTTGATTTTGATAAGGAAATGGCCAGTTTTTTACCTAGCACTGATTTATTTTGCTCTTGAGGTGATGAGAGCATACTCAATATACGGACTTGACCGACCGAGCGATGTTGGCCACATGGCACATTTAGGCGGCTTCATACTTGCTTATGTGTTGCTACCGTTGGTGGCGAGAGGGGGGCCAGTTCCTCTGGGCATCGAAGATGGTGGCCCTTCCTCATCAAGCGAAGTGATAAACAGACTACGTCGAATAAAACAGCAAATGCAAGACCTTTCCGAGGTTGGAGATCCTTGGGAATCACAAAATTACGAATTGCCAAGAGAGTTGCGTGGTCCGGTTAAGAGTTTGATGGAGTCTAGTGACGAGCCAGAGACTAGGCAAGCATGGATGGAGCACATTGCAGATATCTCGGTGTGTCCGAGTTGCGGTAGTAAAATCGGAGTTGTTGAACGCTCAAACGGACCACACTTGCAATGCTCTGATGAGCCTGCCCATTTCAACTGGCCTTAATTTCCCCAAACCCCCTAAGGGGGGTTGGGGAAGGGTCGAGAAATGGATACTATCAAAACATGACCTACACTCAGGTAATCTATCGAAGGGGGGTATTCAATGAGTTCATACATCGGTTTGCGTCGCTCAGCGGTATTAATTTCGCTGATATTTTTACTCGCTGGCGCTTCCTCTGCAACATCATCGTGGTCTCCAATTCAAGAGACCATTGATGATAAAATCAGTAATGTCACTCACTCTGACCCAATAATGGTTGATGGCTTGCCTCCGCTAATGTGTGGTGAAGAGCTTTGTGAGAGGCCACTCAGACTTGACCTACGAGGTGACATGCCAGCCTCAGAACAAGACGGCTGGTGGTTAAGTTATGGCCCGGATTTGGATTGGAACGGTATGGATGACCGGCTCCAAAGAGTCATCGCTGGTCATGACTCCATATCACCTACTGCGATAATTGGTGAAGATGGCAAAAAAACAGTCGCCGTGGTTGTGGACTACGCTTGGCATCCCACTGATCGAGAGGTCACAGAACTCCAGCAAGTCTTGTTTGAACACAACTGGGTCGGGGAAGATAATGGCGCTTGGTTTGACAGGCCAGAGAGTATTGATTCAATCGTAGTGGATAAGGTTCCAGTTAGTGCATTAATGGACATATATCATCTGCGTGGCGTTGTTGTTATTGAGATGCAGAATGTTATGGTTCCAAGTAACGATATAGCAGGTAAAGCGACCAGAGCAATGCCATCAGATGTTTATTCAGAAACCGCCTATGAGAGAGGGTATTCTGGTGACGGCGTGGTAATTGCTGTTTTGGATACCGGAGTTGACAACGAACATAGGTCACTAAACGATTTTGATGACCAAGATGATGCGCCAGACACCAATCCACTATCTTATGATGATCATAAGTGGGTTGCAGGTTATGACGCAACTTCAGCAGCGGCAAACCCTGATGGTTCCCAAGACCCCGATGACGGTCAAGGGCACGGGACTCACGTTGCAGGCTCTGCATTGGGGACCGGTGATTCATCTAGAGTTCACGTTGGCACCGCACCCGGTGCTTACCTGGTAGATATCAAAGTTCTAACCGACGCAGGTGGCACTAATTCACAATACTCAATTAACGGAATTCAATGGATGATTAACAATGCCGAGACTGACTGGGGTCACAATTCCTCGAGCAGGGGAATACAAATCGGTTCGATGTCTTTTGGTTCGTTATCCTCACCACTAAATCCAGGTGACGAGGGTGATAATGGCACTGGCGGCGAGGCTAGATTGATTAACAATGCAACTGAAAATGCTGACATAGTCTGCGTTATTGCAATGGGTAATGATGGAACAAAACGAGTTCCATCTCCTGCCAGCGCAGACATGGGCTTTGCCGTCTCATCAGCATCAGACTTTGGTAATACCAACAGAACGAATGATGGCATTTCGAGTTTCTCTAATTTTGGCCCAAGATTAGATGATGGTGACGATGACGAATGGGACGAACTAAAACCAGATATTGCCTCATATGGGTCTAATATTATCTCTGCAACTGCAGCTACCGGGACCTCTTTCCCGGGTGCGCCTCGTCCGGAAGCAGACACCGGTTACGATGAGAAAGATGGGACTAGTATGGCAACTCCAATCGCCTCCGGAATTATCGCCTTGGTGCGGGAAGCAGCACCAAATTTGAACGCATTCGAGGTTATGGATGTAATTCGTAATTCTTCAGAAATCAGGGATAAACCTGCAAATACCGTATCTGATCGGTGGCATGAAAAATGGGGTTTTGGATTGATTGATGCGTCATGCGCAATCGACTTAGCCCTTGACCAACCATGTACGCCTTTAGAGGACAACGGAGTTGTTGCCCCACCTCCAAGTGGCAACGGCTCTGGTGATTATGTTGTTATCAACCAACCATCTAACAACACTTGGTGGTTGGAGGGTAATACTGCAACTATATCTGGTACGACTGACATTCCATCGAGTGAACAATTTGATCAAGTTCAAGTTCGTATTGCACAATTCCTTGAATCCGGCACAGAGCGTGAACTGAAGCCCTGGACAATCGCTGGCGGCGATATGGAAAACTGGAATCTCAACGTTAATATCTTGGAGGATTGGATTCAAGCAGATGAAGAGTATGTAATTGTCAGTGTGAAACTATACGACACGTCGACAGAGGCAGAATCGAATATTGATTTCAGAGTCATTAATCTAGCGCGCATGAAAGTTACCATTGCCAGTCCAAATGTTGGTCAAAGCGTTAGTGGAATTGTTGAATTCTCTGGAACTGTTGACGGAGTTCAGCATGATTTCATGGAATATAAGGTCGATAATGGTGAATGGGAGTTTGCTACCGATTTACCTAATTTAGAGGTGGGCAGTCAAGATTGGTCGTATAATTGGGACTCGACAACAGTATCGGATGGTTCTACTCGGCTGAGTTTCAGAATGGTGAATGAATCAGGCGTGAAAACGGATGATATTCGCCGAACCATAGATGTCGACAACATGCCCGCTGCGCCGGATTTCGTCTTCACCGGAGTAGTCGAGGTATTAGATGAAGTAGGGCTGCCAGTTCAAACTGCTGTCGCGGGTTCTATCTTGAGTGTGAGGTTCACCATTGAAAATGTTGGAGACCTTGATGCTGATGATGTTTACATTAAACTTGAAGCACCCGGAGATAACTCAGACGTATATCCATCAGATATTACAATATCAAATTTGGATGATGGCGATGAAGCCGAGGTGACACTGTATTGGTGGGCTACCGAGGTTGGAACACACACGGTTACTCTAGCAATCGACCCCTCTAGAAATTATGACGACCCTAATCCAGAGGATAACTCATACAGTTTCCCGTTTGAGGTTACAGAACGACCAGTTGAGCCAACATTAAGGTTCATGCAAGGCGCTTACCAAACCGTCCCACTCATTCCCAATCCCGACCAACCCTACACAGTAATTGTGAGAGTTGATAACCTCGGCCAGACAGATGCTACAGGGCTATCATTGACGCTATACACCATGGTTGAAGATATCGGATGGACAGAGATAGGGCAAGACCTCATCACGATAATTCCTGGTTCAGATTCCAGTTCAGGATATGATGAAGGTAGCTTTGTTGTGCCAGAAAATTATTCCGTGCCCGGAGGCACGGATTTCAGGGTTACCATGTCTGGTGATGGTGTAGAAACCGAACACTCTGAACTGCGCTTTACGGTAGTTGTCAATGAGGTTGGTCTAGATTCTCCAGTAAGACTCAACCTGCTATCGGGTGAAGAGATAATTGATTTTGTTGGTATGGAAGATAGTGGTTTGTTGTTCACAACTGTGGATGGTGAACTCCACGTCCGAACCGTGACAGAATCTTCCTCAGGGGCGTGGGCGACTCTTGCAGATGTTAAACTCGCAGACTCATGGGCGGGTGAACTTACTGCAATACTACGCGACGATGGGCTGGTCCATGCAGCATGGACAGAAAATGTCCTAAGTCAACAAGGTTACTTCCTCTCACATATTGCAATGACCTCGATAACCAGTGCTGGAGAAACTACCGAGAAGCAAACTCACATGACTGCTTTAAAACTCTCAGAAGGACGCTATTGGGGTCTTGATATGGCTAAGAAAGGGGATCGAGTAGTATTAGCCGGATACCACAGAGACATTGCGACTGGTGGGTCTTACAACGACATTACCTCAATTTTCGTTTTAATGTCAGATACTCCGCTTATCCAAAGTTCTTGGAGTTCAAGTTACATTCTATCCAATATTGATATCAAGCCATCCCAGGGAGACTCCCTTGCAATAGATATTGGTGTCGAAAATATGCACATTTTGTATCAGGAATTGCGTGATGATGTTACTGGAATTGAGCGTGTCGGTTTGATGTATGCTCATGGTAAAGAATGGCTACCTTCATGGTCATTCCAATACTCTGTCGGTGATTATGCATCTAATGCTCAACTAGAGGTATACCAGCAAAACGGTCGTGATGTCTTAGCGGCGACATGGGTCGAGGGATTCGGCGGAGAATCAAAAATCGCTTACGTCATCACCGATAATTCATGGTCAGCAGATGAACCTGAGTATATGGTCGCTGCCGGTGTAACAAATCTGGTGATGTCATCTTACGGTGATAAGATTTCATTAATTTATGATGAGATAAATGTCTATGGGCCAATGACTAGATATGGTGTTCTAGATACAGAAAATAACGAATTTGCGCTGTCAAACCTAATAAC
>DAWS01000156.1:20763-24990 GCA_002506025.1 Euryarchaeota archaeon UBA111
TACGCTACCACTAAAGAGGAATCGATCACTCTGGTCTCATCCAGTAGTGGCACACTGTCATTCAAAACCATAGTTTCACTGGAAGCAGAAGAAATCAACGCCAAGGAAAAAACATTCCTGGAAACCTTACTCGAACCGCTGCCAGGTGATGAAACTACCAAGGCGCTTATTTTTGGTTCCACTCTTGTAATTGTGGCAGTTATTTTCCTCTACTTGGTTGTATCACTCAGGAGAAGTAACCGTGAAGAAGAAGAGGAAATCCTATCAGCATCCATCGTCGTGAGTGAGGATGATGTTGAGATTATGGTAGAAATTGAAGCGGATGACGCTGCGATTGCGATAAATCTTGATGCGGAAGAATTAGTCGTGCAATCTGTGGTCGCACCCAAGCTCGCAATAGTTGAAGAACCAGAAGTTACTCTTGAGCAGTCGCTGGCGGCAAAAGCAGAATCTGGCGAGGGTAACTCGCGACTCGAACGGCGCATGAAGCGTAAACAACAGCGAGAACTCGTTGAGTTGACTGAACAAATGATCAACAACGTTCCTCAACCACCAAGCATAGATCTGCCACCAATAGATGCTGAAGTACAGCCAACAGACTTACCGGCACTTCCTCCAGTTGACGGCGCACCACTACCTCCATTGCCAATGCCGGGCATGACAGTACCACAAAAGGAGGCCAAGTGTGTTGAGTGTTCGGCCAAATTCACCATCAAGGATTTGCGATTAACCAAGGTAAAATGCCCTATTTGTGATGCAGTTGTGCAGTTGTAGGTGTTGTTATGTGTGGTATTTTTGCCTACATGGGTCCCAAGCAAGCTGCTCCAATTTTGATGGAAGGATTGCGGAGGTTGGAATATCGCGGTTATGATTCATCTGGCATTGCGCTGAAAAATGGCGAGTTTAGTATTTTCAAAAAGACTGGAAAAGTTGCAGAATTACAATCAATCCTGCCAAATGAATTGATTGGGAATGTGGGTATTGCGCACACCCGCTGGGCTACTCATGGGGGTGTAACCGACCCAAATGCTCACCCCCATTTATCGGAGCACGGCAAGGTTGTGATTGTTCATAATGGTATTATTGAGAACTCGCGCACCTTGCGAACACTTCTACAAAAGAAAGGCGTTGTTTTCAATAGTGAAACAGATTCAGAAGTTATTTCTCATATTTTAGAGTATGAATTAGGCAGGGATAACTCACCGACAGATGCGTTACGAAGAACGCTTGGTAAGCTTGTTGGAACTTGGGGATTGTGCGCTATATTCATTGAACACGACGTGATTATGTGTGCAAGAAACGGCTCGCCATTGATTATTGGTCAGGGCGATGGTGAGGTTTTCGTCTCAAGTGATCCTCACGCACTAGCAACGCATACTCAACGCGTAGTCTTCATGGACGATGGCGATATTGCGACTCTAACTAGAGATGAAATTACCATGAGTAATCTTCGAGGTGAGTCTTTTGATACTGACATCACCGTCTTAGAAGAGGAGTGGCAAGAGGCTGAATTAGGCGATTTCGAGCATTACATGCTAAAGGAGATCTATGAGCAACCAGACTCACTTCGTCAGTGCATAAACGGTAGACTTGACAGAGTTAGAGGCAATGGTAGACTTGGCGGTTTGAAATTAACTCCGTTAGAATTGTCTAAATTGCCCCACGTTAGGTTACTTGGTTGTGGAACTGCTTACCACGCAGCAGAAATCGGGGGCTTCTTGATTGAGTCATTAGCAAGAATCCCATCATTAGCACATATCGCAAGTGAATTCAGGACCAATGAACCAGTAATCAATCCGAATGCCTTGCATTTCGCCATATCTCAATCGGGTGAGACAGCAGACACCCTCTCCGCATTGAAGGAAATACAACTTAAAGGTGGTGCAGTGCACGGAATTGTTAATGTTGTAGGCTCATCGATTGCCCGTCAATGTGGTCAAGGAGTGTATATCCACTCAGGACCAGAACAAGCGGTTGCTTCAACTAAGGCATTTTCAAACATGGTAGCAGCTTTAACAATCTTCTCGATACAAGTTGCTCGGTCTCGTTCTCTCAGTAAGGAAAAGGGCAAGGAAATAGTTAACGGACTACAGCAAATACCTCACTTAATCGAGGAGTATTTAGCTAATCAAGGTCCCATAATAGAAGCGGTTGAAGCAGTCAAGAATGCAAAAAGCGTCTTATTCTTAGGTCGCGGTATATCTGCTCCAGTAGCTAAAGAAGGCGCACTAAAATTAATGGAAGTAGCATACATACCATGCCTAGCATATCCTGCAGGAGAAATGAAACATGGCCCGATTGCTCTGCTTGAGGATGGTAGTCCAGTAATTTTCATTGTCCCCAACGATCACGTCAAGGAAAAGTCACTTTCGGCAATTCACGAATGTCGAGCGAGGGGTGCGAAAATCATTCTGATTCATGAACAAGGCGACGATATTAGTCAAGAAGGTGATATTAACATAGCAATACCAAAAGTGAACAATTATCTTTCACCAATACTGTCGGTAGTCCCGTTACAACTTATTTCATACCATACTGCATTAGCCCTCGGCTGTGATGTTGACAGGCCGAGAAATCTGGCAAAATCGGTAACTGTAGAATGATTACAGTGTTGTAAACCGTTGTTCTTCTGGTTTCCACTTGAACGGTTTGTAGCCGAGCATATGATTAGTATGCCGCATTTTTATCACGCTCATCTTTCGATTAACCTCATCTGCTGAACGTTCCATAACCAAGTGTATTACTCCATCAGAAAGATAGTCTTCAATACCGTATTCTCCAAACTGTTTGTGGTCCTCGCCAGTCATTTCACAAATGAAGAAGGATGTCAACTCCAGTCTTCTAACTGCTTCAAAAAGGCGGAATATCTCGTCTCGAGGATTCTCCATTTTGGTAAGTGTAAAGAAAGCTCCAAGTGAATCGAAGACCAATAATTCAAAGCCAATTGATTGGCGATATGAAGTTAGTTGCTTAATCAGTTGACCCATCCAGTCAACTCGGTTACTCATACCCTGCTCGTCTAACTGGACGCGCAGGTCAACTAGGTCAATGATTGCGATTCGATTTCTAACCCGTGGGTCATCAACATTCATTCCCATATTGCTCATATGCGCTCTTAAGGATTCTTTGCCTTGCTCAAGCGTGATGTAAATACCACTCGTCTCACCGTATAATACAGCATTGTATAGCATAGAAAAAGTTAGGCTCGACTTCATTGCTCCAGAGGCTCCGGCAACTAGACAAATGTGTCCTTGTGGGATGCCGCCCTGCATATTTTCATCTAATCCTTCAATGTGAGTCGGTATTCTATCCAGTCCGGCCATTGTGCCACCGTTTGGTGGAAAGTCGTCCATCACTTGAATATGTCTAAAATCTGACGAGTCAAATCGTAAGGTTGATTGATTGGGGAAAGTAGAGTTTTCCGATGAGGGTTTGGTTGGCATCAAAGTCAGCACGCAGGGCGGATATGCTTGCGCAAATATTCCCACATCTTACTTGTCATGGCATTGAATCTGTCGATGAAAGTTCAACATCTTCGGTCGTCTCAGGTCAAGTATTGGAAATATGTCAAAAAAAAGCGGCTGCAGTTAATCTCGAGAACGATTACGAATTAATTGTCGTGAGTGATACTATGATACAAGATCCAGATGTTGATGTGCAGGCAATGGGTAAGGCCAATGATGCCATTGAGGCAGCAGCAATGCTACATCGATTAGCCGGTCGCCGGCACAGAGTCTGGACAGCTACTGGAATTTGGTATAACTCAAAATGGGAGTTTCATCTAAATGAAGCCATAGTCGAGGTTGATGCGCTAAGTGATGAGGCATTGGTCGAATTGATTTTGAGTGATTCCTGGGTTGGTAAGGCTGGTTCGTATGACCTTGCAGGTGAGATGAGCCAGTATGCCCGTCTAGTAGAAGGTGATGAAGCAACGGTTCTAGGCATTGCTGGGGATGCGATGGAGCGACTTGTCCAATTGAGTGATTATGAAGTGTAGCGCTCGTAGTGCATCGGTATTCTATGCCATGTATCAAGTGATAAGACAAGGTCTTTGAACAATATTATCACCATGTAAATCATCATCGATGTTAGGGCAAAGTTTCTCATGAAATAATAAACGAGGTCGGTGTCTTCACCAAGTATTGTTATCCTAAAGCCAATCATGAACAGAGATATTACGCCAATCACATTGAAAACAAGCATTTTGTAGAGTTTAGAACGGTTGTG
>DAWS01000156.1:25416-25765 GCA_002506025.1 Euryarchaeota archaeon UBA111
ATATTGATGAATTTACCCTCATCAAAATCAGGCAGTACAGACATAATTCCAACGACTAAGAAATACCACTGTGCCGAACCTATCAGGGCAGAGTGTGGTTGAGGGTTTTTCCCCACCGCTTTGCGTAGCATTTTCACGGGTCGAGTTGAAATGAAGGCCCAAAAGAATGGCAACGATTGGCTAATATTTGCTAAATCCTCGGTAACCTGACCACGCTCATACATGATGACTGAGAAGCAGTGCACAAGTGCTAAAACAAGGTATATGGCTACTACTGGCCTAAAATCACTGAATTTGACTAAGCCCCAAGATAATCTTCTATTGAAGTGTGCTAAGATAAGGCTGAGAG
>DAWS01000156.1:26152-29706 GCA_002506025.1 Euryarchaeota archaeon UBA111
TTGCGGAAAATCCAGCATCCAAGAACAACAAGAGAAGATACAGGTATCAACAGAGCGGGTATTAATGCAATGTTGCCGCAATTAATTCCCTTCTGTTTTGACTCGATATGAAGTTTCCAACTAGGCCAGGCGATTGATATCAACCCCCAGGTCAGCAAAACTAACCCCACAGTTACCATTTCAAACATTAGCGTAAGGTTGTTGGAAAATATGCCTCCCATAATCAAACCTTGACCAATTATGTTGATTAGTAGGTATTGATTTGAATGAGTATGGGTGAATGCATCACTATCATGAGTGATCGGAAACAGGTCGAAGACCATTCCAACTACCACTGACATGAGCCATCCAAGAGAGATTAGTGCAGTAAGTATGAACGCAATCTCGAGACGGTAGTTATCCTGTCTAAATGAATAATCAGAATTAGTGGCTGATAACCAGGTAACGGTTAACATAAATGGTATTATCATCACCATCGACGATGCAAAATGCGGTATGTAAGAACCACTCAAACCGGAGAATGGAACTTTGAAACGGCCGGCCACACTATGTCGACAATAACACCCTTTTTAAGCAAATTTCCGTCAGTATGCACATCACATTAGTGGATTGATTCCAAGACTGTGGTTACTGATATCAACGACAACATCGGTTCCCGGTATCATTAGCAATTTGTCTTCTTGGTCAAGAGCAAATACACCAACACCAACCTCATCAGTCATCATTTTCAAGTCTCTTCTGCAGGCATTTTGATGCGAATCCATGTGAACTAGCCCTCGCAAATCAACAATGATGGTGTCTCCATTAGCGATTCTCTGCGCTATACCACGTGTTGGTATGCGTTTCATTTCATCAGGTGCTACATAGCGCAAAGCCCTGGTTGGAAAGGATCTCCTCACTTGGTTCTGTAATCCTAAATCATGGAAAGGCTCGCCATCAGCTGTTATTGGCCCGCTCCAATTATTTGGCATTTCAATAGTCTTGCGAGGGCTCTCCACACTCGGTAAATCTGTCAATGGTTCTTGCTCCACAACTGGTGTTTCTGTGGTTAATCTTGATTGCGAGGTTTCTGATTGATTGCCTAGCGATGGCTCGCCAGCGGCCGCCGATTCAGCCGGCTTTGTCGATTTTTGCGGGGCGTCTGGGTCAGGCAATCCAAAAAAACTCCACAGGCTAGCCATCGTTTCACGTCACAAATCCAAATCATCCCAAACATTGTCTTGAGAGTTTGTTGCCGATTGAGATGTAGTATCTGTAATTGTTGGTTGTGGTTGAACTTGAGAGGCGGTTTGAGTAGCGAGGTATTGTTCGCCATAGTATTGCCATTGTTCCATTGTCCACCCCTCTGGCAACCCAGTTGCTGGTAGTGGTGGACCCATTGTTGGTGTAGGTGCTGGTTGAGGTTCGGGGACGCTCACTGGTTCTGGCTGCGGTGCAGGGTTATATGCCGCGTATGGATCTGGCTGAACCTGTTCAGCTTGATACAGTCCGAACCCGTTTTCAGCGGAAGGAGTAGTAATTGGGTCACTAAATTGGCTTGTCGTTGACCCTGACAAATCAAAGTCGGAATATTTGTCTGGCTTTGAGCCAGAATTCCTCGTTAGAAGCAAGAAGGCAGCTAGTCCAACGACAACAATGCCTAGAACTCCGATAACTAGCGTTCCAATACCTCCAACCGCATCACTAACACTCTCTAAGATACCCTCGGCAGGCTTGGCTTTCACTTTGATATCGATGCTAGTTGTGCTAGTTTCCCCATCATCATCGGTCACTGTGAGGGTAATTGTCCAAGATCCTGCTGGTAGATCGTCGATTAACCACTCAGCACCAGCATAATCAACATCGCCAACCTTATTGCCGTCGAGATCGGTATCTAAGTGGTCACTATCCCAAGAGTATAGTAGAGTCAATTTATCGAATGCAGTGTCAGTGGTTGTCAGACCAGACAGTGTTAGGTTGTCACCTTCATTCAGTGACATTACATCGGTGCTATTGGTAATCTTGGCTCGAGGAGCACTGTTGATGACGCTGACATTGATACTTGTAGAATCGCTGGCTCCATCATCATCAGTTACCGTTGCAGTAATCCATCTAATGCCACTAGTTGGCCAAGAAGCAGTCATTTCTAGTCCACTTATATCACAGTCATTGTCAGTAAAACCATCCCCATCGGCATCTGCTAGTGAGTCTAGGTCCCAACATACTTCCAAGGATTCTATATCCGACGCAGTATCGCTTACTTGTGCAGTAAAGGTGAGATTGTTATCCTCAAATATTGGTTGTGTGGAACCTAGCGGTTCTATGCTCGGTGCAACATTTGAAATGTTTACTATACCAGTTCTTATTTCCGACTTCGCATTATCATTGTCATAAGCAACAACTGTTAGTGTGTGTAAGCCCGCATCTGGCCATGAAATGGCAGTTTGTGAGGATGGCCCAACAGTGGTTATTGTCCAGTTTTCATCTAAGTCAGATGGCCGCCATTCAATTATCAAAGAGTCCTTGTCTAGTGGTGTATCATCGGCAACAGCACGAAGTATAACGGTCTCATCTTCATCGAGGTTCCAGTAACCCATATCATCGGTTGACTGATTCTGTCCGGCTTTCCATAATTCTGGCTGGGCGATTGTTGGAGCGACATTCAAAACCTCAATCGTTGTGCTGACGTTGGTAATTGCTCCATCGTCATCCTCAACTACTGCAGTGACCGTTAGTGGCCCTTCATTACTAGCAAGGAATGTGCATGTTGGTTGTGTAGTCCCTTCATTACAATTTAGCCCCGGCCAGGAAATGGTTACCTCTTGTCCAGATGGCGAGATTGTGTCAATATCCCCACTATCGCTGGCATCTGCGAAGACAAATTGGTTAACGTCAATGGATTCGGGAACGCTCAAATTGACATAGGGTGCACGGTTGAGAACCAATGCAGTGATGTCAATTGTATCGGTGTCTAATTCGTCATCTGTAACGATAACCTCAATGTTCCAAACACTTCCATCACTCCAATTGTATTCAATAATGCAATTGTCTGTGTCGAAGTTTTCGATTAATCCCGGTCGCTTTTCCACCGAGAAGCGGCATGTAACATCGCCGCCATCTTCATCAAAACTGGCTGATGCATCGATAGTGACATTCTCGAACGTGTAAACGCCATCGGATACAGAGGCTTGGGCGGTCGGTGTCCGGCCGATAAATATCTCAACATTGGCTAAGTTGTTGCTGCGGTTAGAATCCTCAGTAACCAGTTCGTCTGGGTCAACCTCAATGGCTAGGGTTTGAATGCCGATAGGTTCGTCGGCTGGAACAATCCATTCTACATCGACTCTAGCCTCGCCGTAAGATGGGATTGCAGGTAGTGGTTCGGTTATCACTGTGCCACTTGGAGTAGTTACCTCAATTGTTGTGGCAGACGATGGAAGCAGGCCACGGTTTTGGGTTGGAATCGAAAACGAAAGCGAGTCTCCGGGTAGTGCGTTGTAGCCGATTGATTTGGTAAGAATTGATTCAACACCGTCACGCGTTCTGGTGACAATTATTGCATCAGACTGAGCAAT
>DAWS01000126.1:0-4212 GCA_002506025.1 Euryarchaeota archaeon UBA111
TTAGCATTGATTGAGCATGCACAGAATTATGATAATGCGGTTTTCTGTCAAAAGTTAGCTGAATCTTATTCTTCTGTGGTAACATAAGGTTACCAAGGAAATTTCACATTCCAAATAATACCGTCAAAAATTATACATTGAATACCTAGTAAAACCGTGCCAACTAACATTACTTTGCCGCCTTCGAATCCGTCTTGGTATGCAGAATAAGCGAGTAAGCCAAACATTATGTTACCAATACAGACCGTTGTTAAAATTCCAATAACCAGTAGTGGTGTCCATGAGTATTCGTTATTCAAATGGAAAAGTGTGCTTTCAAGCCAGAGCATAGAGGGAACTAAAAACAAGAAATAGGCAAGTAAGAGTCTGTCAGTCCCCTTGCCGTCAGGTTCGTCCTGCCATGGCCAACGCAACTGTTCAACTACTGATATATCCGCTCTATACAGGATAGTCCACCAATAGATTAGCCAGCCAAAAGCGGCAAGAAACATACATGGAACAATGAACTTAATCCATGATTCTGGTATTCCACCCCATAGAGCCATTCCATCTTCTGCTCTTGAGACACCATAGACATAGGACAATAGAACAAGAATGCCACACACGATGACAAAAATACGGATGAACTGACGAGTTATTTTCATCATCTATGGTCTACATGACCCCGCTTAAATGCTTAATTGAGGAGATTCCATCGATACGCATTGTTCATGAACATCTTGTTATTCGCCAACACCATGCAACCAATCCAACGTGTAGCAATAGTCGGTGCCGGCAACATGGGTTCAGGCATAGCTCAAAAGTCAGCCCAAGAGGAATTTGATGTGCAGATGGTAGACAGAGAGCAACAGTGGGTTGACCGGGGACAGGGGATAATCGCCGATTTCTTGACTGAGGCTATTGGTAGGAGAATTTTCAGTGAACAACAGGTTGCTGAGATAAAATCACGCATAACTGGTGTTGTCGGTGTTGAAAAAACAGCGAAAAATACCGACCTAGTAATCGAAGCTGTGTTCGAAGACTTTGATGTCAAAACTGCCGTATTCCAAACCTTGGATAGTGCTTGCGGCGAAGAGACCATACTTGCGTCTAATACATCTTCACTATCGGTTAATGAACTAGCCGAGGCAACTGGGAGACCAGATCGATTCGTTGGTCTGCACTTTTTTTACCACCCGGCAAAAAATCGTTTAGTTGAAGTTATCCCTGCGACATCAACCAGTCAACAGACTATTGATCGAGTAGTTCAGTATTGTAAGATGCTTGGTAAGGTCGTTATCGTGTGTGGCGACAGACCAGGTTTCGTAGTAAACAGGTTCTTTGTGCCATGGCTTAACGAGGCGTGTTTATTACTCGAGGAAGGTCATGGGACTGCTGCTCAAATTGATGCTGTTGCACGCAAAGCGTTCAGAATTGGTCTTGGCCCGTTCGGCCTGATGAATTTAACAGGGCCACCGATTGCGTTACACTCAACCGATTATCTAGCACAACAATTAGCCACGCCACGATACACCGGGGCCACTAATCTTCGAGAACTTGTCAGCGCTAATAATCAGTGGGAAATCGATGAAGATGAATCATATTCTGAGGAGCAATTTGAGCAAATTTCGCGCCGTTTGTATGGCGTCGTGTTCGGCGTTGCAACCCAGATTGTTGATGAGGGAGTTTGCTCCATAGAAGATGTCGACCGCGGGGCTAAGGTTGGTTTGCGGTGGGCACGTGGTCCGTTTGAATTGATGAATAGAGTTGGCGTTCTGAAATCGTTTGAAATGGCGCAGGATTACCTGAAGTTGTGTCAAGATGAATCCGGTAAAAGTAACTGGCAGATTCCTGAATTTTTTGCTAACCAAGCCAGCAAGAACCAGAAATGGGATTTTTCCTATGTTGACACCGAAATAAGCAACGGAATTGCAACCATAACTATCAATCGTCCGGAAGCAATGAACGCTCTGAATGAGACGGTAATTCATCAACTTGGCAATGCAGTTGATGCCGTCAATAGCAACGATGAGGTTCACACAATGGTGTTAGACGGTGCAGGTAAAGCATTCATCGCTGGAGCAGATGTGAAATTTTTCGTTGACAAAATAAGGTCAGATTCAATTCCAGACATTGTTGAATTTACCAGCAACGGACACAAGGTACTCAACTCGATTGAGAACTCGCCCAAGACCACCATTGCATTAACCACCGGATTGGCCCTTGGTGGCGGTCTAGAGTTAGCGCTTTGCTGCGACTATAGAATTGGGACACGGAGAACACAATTCCGCTTCCCAGAAACATCAATCGGCATTTACCCTGGTCTTGGCGGCTCCCAGCGCCCGGCCCGAATCTCGGGAATCCCGTTGGCGAGATGGGCGGTTCTGGGTGGTAACTTCATGACCGCTCAAGTAGCCTATGACATTGGGTTGCTAACTCATCTAGTTGATTTGTCAGAGGTTGAAAGCACAACAAATGTGTGTGTAAGTCAGGGGAAACCAGACAATAAATATGCTGGAAAACCAAGCAATGAGGCTAGTGAAGTGGTAAAATTCGCCACTGACTTTTACAGTGACGCCAACCTTGCTATCCTACTATCAGGCGGCTGCCCAGAGGGTTATGACCCTGAAGATAAGTCGATATCTCGTCAGCTCAAGAATTTGAAGTATACTGCACCAATTGCGCTGTCAATGGCTAGTGATTTGATCGATGTAACTGCAACTACCACACTAGCTGAAGGACTTGACATAGAGTTGTCTAAATTGACTGATATATTTTCTACCCGAGATGCGCTTGAGGGCCTCTCTGCCTTAATCGAAGGGCGCAGAGCAACCTACACGAATTCATGAGGTTTGAATGACGATGGCTAGCCTAAATCTCCCGATATTGTATAGCTTTAGGCGCTGCCCTTATGCGATGCGTGCTAGAATGTCGATTGTTAGGTCAAATTACCTTTGTGAGCATCGAGAGGTAATACTTCGTGATAGGCCTGGCCACATGATGGAGATTTCACCAAAGGGTACTGTCCCAGTATTGTTGCTTCCAGACGGGACAGTAATCGAGGAGAGCCTCGAAATTATGCAACATGTGTTGGCTTGGGAACTGGACGCGATGGAAGCCTCATGGGTTGATCGTAATGATAACGAATTCAAGTTCCATCTCGACCGCTACAAGTATCCAAACCGCTATGATGATGTCGATTCATTAGCCCACAGAGCATTAGCCAAATCTTACTTAGATGACCTTGATGATATACTCGGTAGCGGCATCTCAACCGCACTAAACGACGCACTATTTCCTTTCGTTAGGCAGTTTGCCAATCATGATAGGCAATGGTTTGATGAGCAAAGTTGGACCAACATCCACGATTGGCTGGCACAAAATCTAGACAGCAGTGAATTCCTTTTGTGCATGAAGAAATATCCACAGTGGCATGTTGGAGATGATGTGGTTCAATTTCCGCCTACTGAACAATCGGCAAGTGTTTGACAGGGGGAGCAATCCCTAAATCATCTGGGAAAAACATGGTAGGTTCAGGGATTGGTATTGGAGTAATTTGTTGTCCAACTAAAGCAACTCTGCTAGGCTTCGAATCAGAGAGAATTTTCCTACCAGTCAACGGAGCAATTTTGGCGGAGAACTCCATGATGTCATCATGGCTAGGCATATTATCTGCACTTAGATTCTCACGGCTGTTTCCGACGAAAACATAGCCTTTATTTTCGATAAAATCAGGGTCAGCACGATTGTCAAGGGCAGCGAATTCTTGGATATTCTTGTCAGACATATTGATGCCTTTCATCAAGGTGTGACGGGCAACAATCCTCGTATCAAGTGAGGGAAGTAAGTCAATTGTCTTCTCGAATTGCTCCCAAGCGCGAGAATTCCACTTCGGTTTGCATACCTTGTCAAAAATTTCCTTATTTGGAGCATCAACTGATACATAGAGCTGTGTTGGCAGTGGATCTAATCGCTCCAAAACCTTGGGGAATGTCCCATTAGTAACCAACATTGTAGTCATGCCGTGTTTGTGGCACAAATCGATGTATTCGCCCAACCTACGGTACAGAGTTGGCTCACCATTGAGTGATATTGCGACATGTTTTGGATTTTGAGCATCTAACCACTTCTCGCGCGGAACCTTTGGATTACCGCCGAACCCCGACAACAATCGACGTTGTGCACGAACTGACTCATAGAGTAGTTCTAACGGATCTTGATCAGTTAATTCCA
>DAWS01000126.1:4597-4844 GCA_002506025.1 Euryarchaeota archaeon UBA111
ACAACTGGTGAGGTTTGCATGCAGTTGTGGCTCGCAATACCGTAGAACTTACCTTTGTAGCATTGTCTGTCTCTCAATAAAGATTCTTTGGTCCAGTGGCACACTTTGACACCACCATGCTCACCCACAATGTGGTATCTTTGCTTCTGTAATTTTGCTTTCAGCGCTAAATCCATACCCATCTGGTATCAACTCCTGAGCCGTCAACCTCGGTTCCTTACGGGTTCGGGATAGGCTCGGACAACCA
>DAWS01000102.1:0-3833 GCA_002506025.1 Euryarchaeota archaeon UBA111
GTTCGGGATAGGCTCGGACAACCAGCCGTTGGGTGTTTTGGTTATCAAGCCAACTCCCTGTTACTAACATTTGACGGTTAAGAAAATAATTTATTCTTTTCAATTGACGAATGCAAGTGTAATATAAAACACCTAATTTTATTACTGCACCTATGTGTTGGCGTTTTTACCACTGTTTAATATACTCTTGGTGTTAAAAGTAAAGTGAGGGCAACACAATGGACCGTGAATTGGAAACATATGTCGAGAATGTAATGGAAAAACAACAATACCGAAGCGGTATTTTTACTGGCTGGCTGCAGCAAATTCTGCGCGGTATCGCAGATTATCGTGGGGTAGTTGATGTCAGAGGTTCCTATGGAATGAGGAGAAGTGAGTAAATGGATAGTAATCTAGATCAATATGTTAACAAAATAATGGATGAGCAAATTCATCGAGACGGCATTGAGCTTTTCCCCAATTGGTTTGCTAAGTTATTCAGGCGAAATTAAATTGCGGGAAATACTAACCTCCTTAACTGACCGATTTCTCGGGCTAGTATGGGTCGGTGGCTTCCGCATTTGATTGGTCTTATCACACCGCTGGTTACCATTGCAGGTATACTTGCTGGTGGTTGGTGGATGGGTGCAACCATATACCTTGCATTGGGTGTCTATCCTCTGCTAGATCTGATTGCTGGTCAGAGCTCAGATACTAATCCATTGGAAGAAGGTAAAGCATTCAATTACATCGTCCATGCTCACGGTATATTGGTGCCTGTAGTTATTCTGGTGCTACTGTATACCGCACTGGTAAATTACACGCCGTTTGTTTGGTTGGGTGCTATATCGGTTGGATTATCAAGCGGTGCCTCGGGTATTGTTACTGCGCACGAACTTGGACACAGAAGGCCACGGTCTGCAAGTTGGTGGTTGTCACGCTTAGACTTAATGTGCGTGCTGTATTTGCACTTCACCATCGAACACAATTATACCCATCACAAGCACTGGGCAAAATCCAGGGACCCCACCTCTTCACCATGGGGCAGGAATGTTTACTATCACTTTATCCGAACTATCCCTTTGCAAGTAAAAGGAGCTTACCGTGCTAAACCAAAAGATGTCAAAGTATCAATGATCGTTCAAGGGATTATGCTGCTGATTATGCTAATAATTTCACCAGTAGTCCTGGGGGCATTCTTACTCCAAGCCTTTGTTGCAGTCTATCTACTCGAGTTCGTCAATTACCTACAGCATCACGGATTAGTTAGACAGGATGGAGAACGGGCTAATGCCAGCCACGCATGGGAAAGTCGTCATCGCTGGTCTCGCTGGACTCTTCTTGAACTACCACTACATCCATCACATCACCTTAAGGCTAGTACACCGTACCAGAAATTAGATTCTCATGATGAATCACCACAACTGCCAAATGGTTACTATGTTATGTTTTGGACCGCCCTGATACCGCCGCTATTCCATCATCGGATGAAAAAGAGTTACAATGCTTACAAGCAACAGGTCTCCTAGATATTGCCTAACAGCCTTATAAATACTAGAACCAAATCTATCGCTTTAATAGTGATTGATATATGCTACAAATTGATAGTCTGACCAAATCTTTCGGCTTTGGGGCAGCAAAACTTGAGGTTCTCAAAGGAATCACATTATCCGTTGAGCAAGGAGAACTTGTGGCACTAATGGGGCCCTCGGGCTGTGGCAAATCAACACTGTTGAACATCATCGGTGGTTTGCTGTCTGGTGATGGTGGTGAGATTGACCTTAATGGGCGAAAGTATGGTCGCAAAGGGCCATCAAGCGTGGTTGACGTTAGACGAGAATTAGTCGGCTGGATATTCCAAGACTTCCACCTGCTCAATAATTTGTCTGCATTAGATAATGTTGCAATGGCTTTGGAATTATCCGGAGTCGATTCAAAGCAAGCAGAGTCTAGAGCCTCAGCGGCGTTAGAGCGTGTCGGCCTAGGTGATAGAATGCACCATATTCCTGACCAATTGTCGGGTGGACAACAACAGCGTGTGGCAATTGCTAGAGCAATCGCTGGCAATCGCCCATTATTGTTGGCAGACGAACCGACAGGCAATCTTGACATTGCCAGCGGCAAGGATGTTCTACAATTGTTCAAGGATTTATGTCATGATGAGGATAATCCGATCTCAATATTGATGGTTACCCATGACCCAGAGTTGGCGGCAAACGCTGATCGAATGTTGCTGCTAAGAGACGGTAAAACCGAGGCCTCTGATATCCGAAGCGCTTGGGGTTTGGATGATGAATTAGGCGGTGAGGAAGAGTGAGCGACATCGATGAAGTCGACCCTTTTGCAACTTATGTCGTGCCAAAGGTTTCACGAGTTGAAAGATGGCGAAGAAGGATTAGAGATGCACCAGAAAACATCCGCTTGGCCTCTCAAAGTGCATGGCGTGGTCGAGAGCGGGGGCTCGCCGTGGTTGCTGGTGTATTCTTAGCATCGCTGGTTATCACTACTGTGTTTTCCTATGGCATCGGTTTATCTCAAATTTTCTTTGATGAATCACTCGATGGAGAGCCAATTGATGCAAAGGTTGAGTTCAAAAAAGCGCCAACTCCTGATACCTCAGGATGGACCAACAATACTAGCGTGATGCAGGATGTCTGCCAAGAGCTTATGACCGAATATAGTCAAGAATTAGCTGATTGTACGGTGATATTAGGTCGTCAAGGTATACACAGTGCCGGATTTTTCAATGAGGACTTTCTTTATGCACAACCGCTTGAAATGAGGTCGATTGTTGATAACGAAAATCCATATTGGGTAAATACGACTTTCGAATATCCAGAATTAAGAGAGGCAGGCCCTCCAATATCGACATACCGTTCAATCAGGCTGATGGGACCGGGAGCCTTCGATGGAGAGTTCGCTGAACGTTATGGCGCGAGTATTATTCAAGGACAAGGCGAATGGCCAAATCCACAAAATATGTCTGACCAAAGAGGTGTAATTCTGCCGGCAAACATTGCTTCACAGGCTAAGGCTAATGTCGGGGACATACTTGACGAAATCACCTTTGTCTATGTAGTTGATAGTGAATTTTTCGACACGGGCGGAGTAGAATTAGTAGAGTCTTGTCCGGGAGAAGCATCAGCCTCCGAAAATGGCAAAATCTACTGCCGCATGCCAATGACCATCACCAACATGAAGGTGCTAGGTATCTATCAGCCGTGGGATTTAGGCAACCCAACTTTGGGGCCCAATCCAATCTTCACAACCTGGACGGTGCTTTCCGATGAACAGGCAGCAGTACTGATGGAAAAAGACCACATTTACCTCGGTCTAGCTGTTGACCGGTCGCAACTGCCTACCTCTTCTACAGCCGACGCAAGTGATTGGTTAGACAATCTCAAGGTTTCAATAATGGCGAGTAACTATACTTCGAGTGAAATTGAGTTATTTTACACCGATATCGTTGGTGGAACTATTACCTTCCTTGATATCTTCTTGGGCTTTATTCAGATTTTTGATTACGTAATCATGGTGCCAATTGTTGTGATGTCACTTGCAGTATTGGTTTACGGTCTAATTCTATCTCTTGAACAAAGACGCAAGGAAATCAGTATTCATCGAGTGATTGGTGCTGATAGTCGAGGCTTACAAGGGATGGTGTTGCTTGAGCTAGCCGTCTTTGCTTCGGTAGCGTGGCTTGCTGGCTACCTGCTTGCGATGTTTGCCGTGCCAATTGTATTATCAGCAGTTGGCTTTATGCAGTTCAAGTCTGGAAATTACAATATTGATCCAACCTTGAGTTTTGGAGCAACCTTGTTTACTGCACTGAGTACTCTTGGATTGGCACTACT
>DAWS01000102.1:4254-7855 GCA_002506025.1 Euryarchaeota archaeon UBA111
TGGACTTGTTTTGTGCTGGGTTTCATCTCAGTAATTGATACATGGATGGAAATGAATGGTAGCGAGGATGGTATAATTCAGAATTTCTTCTTGGAAGGTTTGTTTGGTATCTTCGGTCCGTTCCTTCTTTGGATTGGTGGCGCACTGGTACTAGGACGACTTGGCGCCAAAGGTCCGCAAATTATGCAAGTTATATTTGGCAGGACAAAGATTCTGAGTGATGTAAAGCGTGGATTGAAGGGTTCAGGTTCAGCAGAATCAGTCAATAGATTAGCAGTTATCATGCTGCTAACCCTTTCTATCGTAACTCTTGCAGCAGTTCAGGGTTATACCGGTTCATTAGTCGATGAACGGACAGTAGACGCTAGGGTAGGTAGCGATTTACAGATTACTTTCGAAGAACCATACAATGAATCAACGGCAGTAAGTATTGTTCAGGAGATTTATCGCAGTGATACTGGGGTAAAAGCAACCACCATTCCGTCACTTGTACTCAAAGGACCTGACGGAGACTACATCCAAACATATGTCGTGCTCGATAATGCAGACGATGTATTGAATTGGAATCAACAAGCTATTCCGGGCAAAAGTGTAAGTCAGGCATTGCAAAGATATGCTGATGGAGGCTTTTCGGCGGGAGAAGATTCGGCATTTACTCTTGATCTAGCCGGTTCTTGGTCAAGTTCGAAAGCCCTTGATGACATTCTAATTGGCGAGAGCGACGATCGTAGTGTGACAGTATTGATGGATTATGAAACCCTTAGACTCAATTTTTCTGCGGTTAACGATTCTAATGTTACTGACGATGCCGAAATAGATTGGGAAGAGGCGCTACTGGCTTATTCTGCTTTGATGATTACAGATTTGAGCGGGGTAGATTTCTCAGGTCAGGATTTGAGTTATCGTGATTTTGGCCGGATGGATTTCACTAATGCAAATCTAAGCGGGGCAGATTTGTCGGGGGCAAACCTGAGTGAAGCCTTATTCTTCCGCACAGATTTGTCTTCAGCCAATCTAGCCGGTGCTAACTTAACTAACGCAGTGATTGTTGAATGGTTTGGCGGCTCCTTGGATAATGCGGACTTTACCGAAGCAACCCTAACTGGAATGTATGGTACCGCAGATGCAAGTAACGTGATGTTAGAGAATACAACCTGCGCAAGCGGTAATCTGTCAGAGAATTCAGTATGTGATGAATTCACTACTTTCCTACCGACTCCGCTTGCCGTGCCTATTTTGCTGACAGAATCACCTGTCCAAATTGAGCGGACTTCGGTTAATTCATCCATCAAATACATGGGATTGCACGAATTCATTCCGGGAGTGAATTCCTCAATTATCGCTGATTCCCTGGTTATTGGTGAATCCTCCTGGCGTAGTTTTGTTGGCGATGAGATTGTTGACAATTATTCTACCAATAATTGGATAATGCGTGTAGATGGTGTCGGCGATGATTCACTCAAGGCGCTTGGCTCGCAACTTGAGGCTGATTCTAGAATTGGTGAAGTAATAGACTGGAAGACTGAGCACGAATCTGTGGAACGCAACGGTGGCCTGATATTTGGTACTCCTGGTTTACTGTCCTTACAATTCGTTGTCGCAAGCATTGCTGCCGTTGCCTCAAGTTTTGTCTTCTTGTCGCTGGTGCTAAATCAGCGTAAGAAAGAATTAGCCGTTCTACAAGCTATCGGTGCCAGTCCAACACAAATTCTACGCCTCGTGCTGTTCGAGATATTATCGATAATTGTGGTTTCGATGTTACTTGGTCTCATTCTTGGTATTGGACTCGCCTTTTCGTTCAACGGCTTTTTCGATGTTTTCGGTTTCATATTCCAGTTATTTGGTGGAGCCTCGACTAATATCAGTCGGGAACTGGTATATCCTTGGTTCGAACTAACTTTGGTATCTGTATCAGTCTTCACTGCAGTGGTTATTGCGTTGCTGCTGACGACTCGAAGAGCGCTGAACTCAGACCTAGCCATGGTGCTAAAGGGGGAATAAAGATGAGTGATAGTATTCTGAAGGCGTCCTCGCTTTATCATGTCTATGAATCTAAAGCAGAAGATGGGAATGTCGTTGCTTTACGAGGCATCCATATTGATATCAAACAAGGCGAGGCGATTGCAGTTGTTGGTCCCTCGGGTTCTGGCAAATCGACTTTGATGAAATGTCTCGGGGGATTGATGAAACCAAGTTCCGGCTCAGTCATGCTAGCAGGCAAAAATATGACGAGACTAAGCGGCAAAGAATTAGTTCACTTACGTCAAAAGACCGTTTCTTTCATTTTCCAAGAAGGCAATTTATTGCCGGATATGAATGCCAGAGACAATGTTGCACAACCGCTCAGACATCAGGGGATGTCCTCGCGCAAAGCGTTGAAACTGGCTGATGAGATGCTCGACAGGTTGGGTATTCTACATCGAGCAAGGGCTCTGCCAATGAAACTTAGCGGTGGTGAGCAACAGCGAGTAGCAATCGCTCGTGCTTTGATCACTAACCCTAGGTTAATCTTAGCTGATGAGCCAACTGGCGCACTAGACCCAATTACCAGCAGAGAGGTCTTGGCTTTATTCAAGGAACTACACCAAAACGATGGAGTGTCTTTCTTAATCGTGACCCACTCAAAAGAAGTCGCGTCCTTTGCTGACCGTTCGTTAGAATTACGGGATGGTAGATTCGTTGCGGAGCACGGGGATGGGGTCGATGTTGAAGACCTGAGCAAAGCTAGGGAGTTGATAATCGACGAGACTGGAACGGTTACATTACCGCCCGACGTTTTACTGAAAATTGGTGGTCCGGGTAAATACCTCACCAATGAGATCGATAATGGTCGATTAATGTTGCAAGGTGAAAAGGTAGAATCAATTGGTAAGTTTGAATTGGCACAGAAGTGTCCAGCGTGTAAGTTCGATTACGGAGATACCAATGACGAGGAATGTCCAGCGTGTGGCTCAAGCAGGCCGATGGTGGAAGTCAAATGATTCAACGATTGGCTACCGTAGTAGGCTACTTAGAAGCCATATCAGCCATATGTTTGTTTTTCATTGCCATGCCAATGAAGTATTTCTACGGTCAACCTGAGGTGGTTACTGTCGTTGGCTCAATTCACGGAGCCCTATTTGTTGGCTACATTGGAACCTTGGTAATCGGAGTCGGTAATCATTGGAATAGACTGGCGGTAATTCATGGCTTTATTGCCGCAACAATTCCCTTCGGACCATTTTGGTTCGATGGTCAACTCAAGCGTGGTAAATACCCAATGGAAACGAAAAATCATTGATTATAAAGCAGGCTAATCTGACGACAATCGAACTTATACGACTTTGACACCTTCGGGCCACAGCACAAGAATTAGAGTTCTACCTCGTGTTTTCGGGTTATGTTCCGACTCTCTATTCATCCATACGACTGAACCTGTTGGATAGGTGCCATCATCGTCCCAGACCTCGCCTTCGAGGACTAGATATGCCTCACCTCCAGGGTGCATGTGCGGCATGAAGGCATCTACAGTTACCTCTGAATCCGCATCATACAATACCAATGAGCATTTTTCCTCACGTTTCAACTTACCCAGACGAACACCAGTGCCGAAATCTTTCCA
>DAWS01000059.1:0-2081 GCA_002506025.1 Euryarchaeota archaeon UBA111
GAGCGGGGCATCGTCCGGTCATCAAATGGCACAGTATTCCAGGTGGCTCTCAATCAGAGACTGACACCAGATGTATTGAAGCCAGGAGTTAGAGTGGCATTAAACCAAGATACATTAGCTGTAATTGAAGTACTGCACGATGCTTGGGACCCAATGGTAAGCGGTGCGGAAATGGTTGAAAGACCAGATATTAACTACGATGCAGTCGCTGGTTTAGAAGAACAAAAGCAATCTGTCAGGGAAGCAATTGAACTACCATTAAACTCTCCAGAGTTGTTCAAAAAAGTTGGGGTTGAACCACCAAAAGGTATCTTGTTAGTTGGGCCACCCGGATGCGGTAAAACATTACTAGCCAAGGCTGTCGCAAACCACACCGAAGCAACATTCATCAGGATGGTAGGTAGTGAACTGGCTCAGAAATATATTGGCGAAGGTGGACGAATGGTCCGAGAATTATTTTCTTTGGCCAAAGAAAAGGCGCCATCCATCATTTTCCTAGATGAAATAGACGCAATTGGTGCAAAGCGACTGGATGGTTCCACCAGTGGTGACCGAGAGGTCCAAAGAACACTAATGCAATTGCTTGCTGAGCTTGATGGCTTTGATGTTTTAGAAAATGTCAAAATAATTGCCGCCACAAATAGACCAGATATACTAGATGAGGCATTATTGAGGCCGGGAAGATTTGACAGAGTTATAGAGATACCAATCCCTGACGACGTAGGAAGAAAAGCAATTTTAGAATTGCACATTGGCAACATGAATACCAAGAAAATTTCGCTTAAACCAATAGTCGACAAGACTACAGGTTTCTCTGGTGCCGAGATTAAGGCAACATGTGTAGAAGCAGGTATGATTGCAATTCGAGAAGGCAGGGGATACATCAAGCAAGAAGATTTTATGGAATCTATTAAGAGAATTAACCTCAAGAAAATACAAGGTGGATTAAAAGACTCACCAGAGACTATGTACAACTAAGGCTAACTACAAAGTCCTCCTACAGAACCAAGTGTTATGCAGCGGCCGATTATAGAATGCGTACCTAATATTTCTGAAGGAAGAAATTTGACCATAATTGATCGAATTATTGAGTCGATTAATCAAACCGAAGATTGTTCTGTGTTAGGAATTGAACCTGACGCTGATTACAATAGAACAGTGGTCACTATTGCTGGCGCTCCAGATGAAGTTTACCAGGCTGCATATCAGTTGATTAAGACCTCAATCGAATTAATCGACATGACGGTCCACGAGGGAGAGCATCCGAGGTTAGGCGTAGTTGATGTATGTCCATTCATACCACTGCAGAACTACTCTATGGACCAATGTGTCGAATTAGCCAATCGCTTGGCAAAACAAATCGCTAACGAATTTAATGTTTGCACATTCCTCTATGGATACGCTGCAACTACACCTGAGCGTAAACTATTATCAGCATTGAGAAAAGGTGAATATGAGGGGCTAGAGGCAAGATTAAATCGTACTGACGAAGTTCATAGCGAGGTTACTATGTTACCTGATTTTGGGCCGCAGGTATGGTGTCAAGAAGTTCAAAAATCTGGTGGCATAACAATTGGTGCAAGAGACATACTAGTGGCTTACAATGTAAATGTTGACGAAACAGATGCAAAGGTTGCTAAAATAATCGGTTCAATTGTTAGAGGTAGTGGCAGACTGCTCAAAAGTAATACGGGTCAGAAATTACGCGTTAGAGGTATGATTCAGGAGATACAAGGCATGGGAGTAACCTTAGAAACGCATGGCATAAGCCAAGTTTCTATGAACATTCTAGATGTTAATAAGTGTTCAATACACAAAGCATTTGAAATCTGTCGCTCAATCGCTCAAGATCATTCAACTAATTTACTCGGCAGTGAGTTAGTAGGTCTTGTCCCTCTTAGTGCAATGTTAGATGCAGGGCGTTGGTATTGTAATAATCCGAACCCAAGTGACGATGAGTTAGTTAGTTCAGCTATCGATGGCCTTGGATTATCATACCTAGAAACTTTTGAACCTCAACAGCGTATTATTGAGTGGGCTTTGCGGAGGGATAGTCAATGAATTGGAATAGTTTGACACTA
>DAWS01000059.1:2471-5917 GCA_002506025.1 Euryarchaeota archaeon UBA111
GCTTTAGGACAGTCGGCTGCTCTAGTTGCAATGGTGTCGCGCCTCACTATGGGGAATGAAAAATGGCAAGATGGTTGGAATCATAGTCAATCTGCCTTAGATACCGCTAGTGAAGTAATGGAGTCAAGTAAAAGGCTGGCAATAGAAGATAGCCAAGCATTTGATGAAGTAATGAATGCATTCAAACTGCCAAAGTCTACCGAAGTCGAGACAGGGTTAAGAAAAGAGAGTATTAGAAAAGCGACATTATTAGCAGCAGAAGTCCCCTACAATACTGCATCGCTAGCCATAAAGTTGTTAGAAAGAATGGAACCACTATCAAAGTCTTGCAATGCTAACGCAGTTTCTGATGTTGGTGTTGCTTGTTTGTTGGCTACTGCTGGGTGCAAAGGTGCACTGTTCAATGTAGAGATTAACCTCAATAGTCTGCCGGTTGATCTTGGTAGTGATATGCGGAATAACATCGAGCAAATCAATGAACGATGTCGTGAACTGTCAAAAGCAATAATGCACAATGTGAAATCTAGATTGTGATTACCTTACTTGAGAGCCTGATGCTATTATTCCATCTATGGTGACCAACCGAACATTACCGTTGCCATCGTCAGCAGCGAGCATCATACCCTCTGAGGTAATGCCGCGCAATGGCCTTGGTTTTAGATTCGCAACAAAAACAACAGATTTACCAGTTAATTCATCGATGGAATAGTATTCTTTCAATCCAGCACAAATTGTTCTGCCAGCACCTCCATCATCAAGTGAGATTACATACAATTTATCTGCATTAGGATGCTCTTCTACGCTACGTATCAAACCAACTTTCAACTCAACTTTCATAAAATCATCAAAGCTGAGATACTTTATTCCTGCTATTTCTTTGCTCATTTTCTTACCACCTTTTTTCCCACCTTTCACGGTATGGGTTGAATCCTCATTCTTTCCTTCATCAGCATCAACCAATGACTTTTCATGTTCAATTATTTCACTTAATTCTATTCGGTTAAACAACGGTTCTGCCTTTTCATTATTCCAGACCATTGGGGCATCCCAATTTATTGCCTCATTCCAATGGACCTGGGATACATCTCCGCTTTCGCCAATAGAATGCCAAAGCCTTTGTGAACTAAATGGCATGAATGGTTGCATGATAATTGCGAGGAACCGGCATATTCTCCAACCAAATGCGAGATGTGCAAGAGATTCCTTTGCTTCATCGGTATTTTGTTGATCGACTGCTAAATACTTCCATGGTTCTGCCGCTTGAATAATTTGATTACCATATTGAGCAGACTTCATTGCTGTCCTCAGGGCTTCCTTGTAGCGATGTTTGTTCAGTGACTCGGAAATTTCTTTGTGCATTGTAGATAGTTTGTTAATATGATTTGAGTTTACATCCTTTCGCTCAAGCACAGCATACGGACCAAATTCACCTTGCGGAAGCCTAGCACCAAGTGTCAATATGCGGTGAACGAAATTACCATATGCAGCATTTAATTCTGAATTTATTTTTTCCACAAAATCCGGCCAATTAAAGTCTGTGTCGTGGTTTTCTGGCATATTTATACTAAGATAATATCGTAGTAAATCTGGATCATAACGTTCTAAAAACGAAGGTAGCCAGACAGCGTGTTTTCTACTTTTTGAAAATTGACCACCGGCTAACATCAAATATTCCATAGCAGGTACATTTGACTCCAGTGCTAGTTCACCCGGCTTTGGTAAAGATACTGGAGATTGGTGATCTAAGCCTGCATTTGCATGATTGAGCCCCATGATTATTGCAGGCCAAATAACTGTATGGAAAGGAATATTGTCTTTTCCAAGGAAGTATAAGTGTCGAGGTTTGATTCCACTATCGCTGATTTTCCACCAATTTTCCCATGCTCTTGCACCGAGATTGTGCCCAGCATGTTTTGCTATACTTTCCGCCCAAATCTGAGCACATGTAGAGTAGCCTTGAACTGCTTCAAACCAAACATAGACGCATTTTCCTTCCCACTCATCACCTTCTAATGGTAATGATATTCCCCATTTCAAATCACGAGTGACAGCCCTTGAGCGTAAGCCCATATCTAGCCACTGCTTGGTCATGGCTCTAACATTTGGCTTCCAGACTTTTGTTTGGTTTAATGCGTGTTGCTCGAGAGCATCTTGAAATAAATCAAGTCGATAAAAGAAATGGTCAGTATCTCTGACCTCAATGCTATTGTCAGGGTTCATTTTTGACCTTGGTTCTTGCAGTTCTATGGCTTCATAAGTTGCACCGCATTCATCACACTGGTCACCCCTTGCGTCTTGATAACCACATGTAGGACAGATTCCCTCTACATAACGGTCAGGGAGAAATCTACCACCTCCTTTCGAATCAACTTCGTAGTACTGCTGAGTAGTCTTCCTTTCAAATAACCCAGCATCAAGAAGCTTGGTAAAGTTCTTTTTGACAATAATCTTGTGTCGCTCATCGCTAGTACGATTAAACAGGGCACCGCCATACTCAACGCCTCTAGGGTCGATACTTGGCTCCCAAGAACAACCTAAATCCAACAATGCTTTCGAGTTAATCTCGTGAAATTTATTGACAATCTCTTGGGGCTCCACACCTTCTTGTTCTGCGGTTACAGTAATTGGTGTTCCATGCTCATCCGAGCCAGATACCATCAACACTCGGTTCCCTAGAGCCCTCTCATACCTTGCTTGGATATCTGGGGGCAAGTAACATCCGGCAACATGACCTAGGTGTAGCGGACCGTTTGCATACGGCCATGCTACACAAATTAGCACGTATTCACTCTCTGTTGCCACTGACTAGTCCTCATTTTGCACCTGCGAGAGACTGCTTTATTGAATTTGACCATGTTATATGTTCTATGCGTCATTTTGAATAACTAGTATCGTTAGGGTAAAATCAGCGCATCGTCTAGGGGCCGTCGAAACTTCATGGATTACACATTGTTGATTTTCTATGTTACACTAGCACTTGGTGTATCTTTCCTGTGCTCTATTTTAGAGGCAATCGTGCTGTCTATCCCCCATACGCACATCGCTGTGATGGAGAAAGATGGCAGTAAGATTGGTAAGATTTGGGCTACTCTCAAGGATGATGATGCAGTTAAGCCGCTCACTGCGATCCTTACTTTGAACACAATTGCTCACACCATGGGTGCGGCAGGTGTTGGTTCAGAAGTTCAGAAACTCTATGGCGAAGATGCTTTGACATTCGCTTCAGTTATCTTGACACTGGCAGTTTTGTTCCTCTCAGAGATAATCCCCAAAACCCTGGGAACTGCCTATTGGAAGCAACTCGCTCCATCTGCTGGCTACATTCTTCATTACACCACGTTATTCCTAACACTTCTGATAATTCCAATCCAGTGGCTCAAGAAGATATTACCAAAAGGCGAACAGTCACTAGTTACCCGTGATGATGTTGCAGCACTAGCAGACTT